>JACONC010000003.1 GCA_014323925.1 Chromatiales bacterium
TGTTTTCCTCTCATATACAATACCTCCTTTTAGATATTTAATACTAGTTTATCCGGAAAACTCTCTTTCGATGTGGACCGATTTTCGGGGGAAAGGTCAGTAGTCGCCTAAATTTTTCTTACTAATGCCTCTGTTATTGTATGCAGCAGCATTGTTTGGGTCTAATGCTATTGCTTCATTAAAGTCATCAATTGCGCCTTGGTAGTCGCCTAATTTTCCCTTACTAACACCTCTGTTACTGTATGCAGCAGCATCGTTTGGGTCTAATGCTATCGCTTTAGTGTAATCGTCAATCGCCCCTTTGTAGTCGCCTAATTCGCCCTTGCTCACACCTCTCAAATAGTATGCAAAAGCATCGTTTGGGTCTAATTCTATTGCCCTAGTATAATCGTCAATTGCGCCTTTGTAGTCGCCTAATGCGTGCTTACTAATACCTCTTTCAATGTATGCAGAAGCATCAGCTGGGTCTAATGGATCGGCGACTACCGTTGTATATACGACTGCAGACTGACACAAAGCAATCGCTGACAATAAGAATATACTTGCTAGCCTCTTTCGTGATATATATTCGTGCATGGGTTAATACTCCTTTTAGAACCACATTATACATACACTAAAATCTTTTATTTACAACCATCCATTACCTCGTCAATCGCACATGCTACTATTGACTCACTGCAGTTGGCTACTACTTTCGCTTTGCTATCGCCATCGCAGTACGCCGTGCAAATAGCCGTGCAAATAGTAATGCCGCCGCTGATTTTGCGAATCTAGTTGAAATCGTATTGCCCAGTAATACCACCCAAATACTTACTGATAACGCCAGCGATTTCTAAGGAGACTATGACGCTTATTTACAACAATGCCATATCAGAATGGCTATCCTTATCCTCGCAGCCCTAAAATGAATGCTCTCAACGAGAGATTCCATCGTACTATCCGAGAGGCGTTTGTGGCTTATCGTAAAGATTTACTAATGGAAGATATATCTGTGTTGAACGATGTCATTTGAACATCTTGGTCGCTTCAACTTTAAGCGACCACATCAAGGTCTAGGTTTTCAAACCCCAGTATAACGCTTCGCTGCTTCATTCCCCTCATTCGTCGCAAATGTTGTGGCATCGTGCACATACTTGACAAGATAGAGTAATTTTCTATCATAATAATTATAGTCAATCGTCTGTCCAGACTGGTTTTGTCATTAAGCTAAACTGGGAATGCCTTATCTGACAGGAAGGCTACAGCTAAGTTTTGGAAGCGTTCTTTAACAGCGGCTCCTTGATTTGGAACTTGATTTAGAGAAAGATACAAATATATAATTCTGAAAAGTAAATAATTTTCAAAGTAAAGTACAAATCTGATAATTAAATACGCAAGCTATCTTACACTATGGCAAATAATGAGATAAATTCTAAAAAGTATATTTCCTTTTCAATCGCACGCGGCGACATAGACGAAGTATTTAGGATTATAAACACTTTTTTTATCGAGGCCTTACACTTAAAACGAATACCTGTAATAGGCAAATTCACGGTGCCACCCTCTCAGGGCACTAAACGCAGGTATTTCTGCTTTAGCGATTATATTGATTTATCAAAAGGCACTGTGCGCAAACAAGATAGCGTAGATCGTATCATTACAGATCACCAAAACTGGATTGCAGAAGAGGATCTGAAGCTAGAGACCTATCCGGCAGACAGAGTGTGTCAGATAAAGAATAATATTATTTCCAAAGAAATGAACGAAAAATACGATGTTATTATTAGAAAAGATCTAACAAAAAAATACGTTTATAATTACTACAGACAACAACCGTCTGATGTTTTCTTGGATTTTCCCTACTCAGAGAAAGTAAATAAGCTCACCGACATCGTGCTAGATGCCTTCGGAACAACCCGAAAAGAGGCCTGGGCGACGATCTGCCACTTTCTAGATAAAGTCGGCACGATGCGCTCGTGCTTTGATGAGGGCACAAGAGCACGGGGCAGTAGCATCAGTTTACAAAGGAGAGGACATTATGCATGCCTGCGTATGCCAAACGCTAAAGAGATGCGCAATGCACAGCATCCAGTTCAGCTATTTTCATCGGCCGAGTCGCAAATAAAAGAAGTGCTTAGCTATGCGATTAGTAAAAAGTCGCGAATATATATAGCATCCGATATACCAAACCCGCACTATTTTGATTTCTTAAAGAAAGATTATGAGGTCTATCGTTATCACGATTTTCCACAATTAAAACAACTGATCTCCGACAACGATGGCAACAGCACTGACAGTGTAATGCTCTATTTGGTTGAAAAAAATATTATGAAGTATGCAACCGTTAAAATTTTGCCACCAAACCATGGTTCTACAATTTCCCACTTAAACGAAGTTTACAATATCTCCATACTAAAAAATCCACTGCTGGGAACCACGAAATCCAGCGCCGAAAACTAAGACTTTTTGCCTAAGCAACAAACAAAAATGGAAACGGCTATTGGTATAGTGTCACAAACAGGTATATAGATCAGGTATATTTAGATTAGGCTTATCTATGGCGTTAGAAAGTTTAGCTCTTTAAAGAAATTTCTCTATCGCCTCGAACTCTAACGAGTAAGTGTTCGTCACAGAATTTAGCTGTTTTCAGAGGAACTCTACTGCCCGGAATCTCGACAAGGACAGGCTGCATGCCAATTGCAACCACTTGGCATACACATGATACGATGCTATTTATTCTCGTCGTCTTGGGAAGGATATACATATTGTTGACGAGACCGTCCTTCTCCTTGCCCACCGCGCGTCTGTCGACTATCTTGTACCGATACCTGAACATTCTCGCTAGTCAATCGCTCGCCTAACAATTTTTGTATATCAGACTGCTTTTGTTGTATCAGCATTTGGCTATCTTGGGAGGAAGTTATAAACTCAACTTGAAGGCGGCCGGCGTGCCGGTAGATACGCACTTCGGTATTAGGTAATACCGATTCTTTTAGCTGTATACGAATTTCTTGCCCGCCGGCAGGATTGTTGTCCGGAGTAGAGACCAGTATACGATTGGCAATTTCACTAGCAACATTATTGATATCCGCAGGCGGTGGCTGTGTGTTTTGTACTGTAGGCGCAATATCTTGTTGTAACGGCTGGCTTTTGGCAACTATCGCGGCGATATCAAATGTGTCCAGGCTTTGCGGTAAATCATCTTTGCCCGCGGCTGCGGATGACTTAGATTTATCCGACTGCCTATTTGCTGTCGGATGCTGTTCGGTATCTTTATTTTTTGTCGCTTTGCTGACCTGTTTTAACTGCTCAGCGGCGGTTTTATCAGAAGATTTTTTCGTGTGTGGTTTAGATTTAGAATGTTTGCTTAATACTGGCTGTTCTTTTTTCCCTTTTTTATGCAACAAAGATGAGAATTCTTGTGATGCCTCTTGCGATACGGTGCTGGCATCAGGTTGCTTAGATGAAGCCTGGGTAGTTTTTTTATCGCTAGTCGGGGGAATGCCTTTAATCATGGTCGGTGCACAGTATGCAGGTTGAATTCTTCCGCTTCCAATTCTTCGCGTCTTTCTTTCTCTTTATTCTCCGTAGTTGCAATGATGTTTTTATATTCCTCGTATTTTTGGGTTGTTTTATAAGCATCCATCCGCGCTTCTTTGGCTTCCGCGAGACGCTCATTCGCATCTGTCACTGCTGCTTCGGCCTGTTCTATCTCTTCTTTTAGTTTTTGCTGCTTTTCTTGGAATGATGTTATTTGATCCCTCATAGTGTTGAGATTATAAGCGTGAACTGTCTTATTCAAAACCTCTGCATACAGTCGCTGCTCCTCAGCTTTGCGCCACTCTATATAATGATCGTGCTTGATAACTTTACGCTCTAAATCCTTTCTACACTGCTCAAGTTGCAACTGTTTCTCGTTCATTGCTTGTATCGCGGCGTCCTCCCTTATTCGTTTTACGCGTAGCAATTCGTCTATTAACAATAGCACTATAGTGTATCTCCTACAACCTCTTCTAGTGCTTCCAGAACCTGCTGCAGAGTAAATACTTCGTCGGTTGCTTGCGTTAAGAAATCGTTGATATGATCGATTTTAGCTACCGCTTCATCAGCTACTTCGTCGGCTCCCTCTTTATATTCTCCTATCTTAATCAACAGCTCCACTTCCTTATATTTAGCAAGCAGCTCACGCATTCGTCCGGCCATTGCTATATGTCTCTTATCAGCGATGTCACTCATCACGCGACTAACACTCGCCAATACATCCACCGCAGGATAATGATTGGCACTCGCCAACTGGCGCGACAATATGATGTGCCCATCTAGTATCGAGCGGGTTTCATCGGCAACCGGTTCGGTCATATCATCACCTTCTACGAGCACTGTATACAGCGCAGTAATTGAACCTTTATCGGATTGGCCGGCGCGCTCCATTAGTTGTGGTAAAGTTGCAAAAACCGACGGTGGGAAACCGCGCCGGGTGGGTGGCTCACCAGCGGCTAAACCGATTTCGCGTTGCGCTCTGGCAAAACGAGTAACTGAATCCATCAAAAATAAAACCCGCTTGCCTTGATCTCTGAAATACTCGGCAATTGCAGTTGCCACATAGGCTGCCTTGACGCGCTCCATAGATGGACGGTCAGATGTTGAAACCACGACAACCGAATGTTTAAGATTCTCCGCACCAATGTCACGCTCTATAAATTCCCTCACTTCACGCCCGCGCTCACCAATTAGAGCAAGCACTGTTACATCAGCATCTGCGCTTCTAACAAGCATTGACAGAAGGGTACTTTTGCCACCGCCGGCGGCAGCGAAGATCCCCATTCTTTGTCCTTCTCCGCAGGTTAATAATCCATCTAGCACCTTTAATCCCATCGGCAAAGGCTTATCGATGATTTTTCTTTTCATCGGCTCAGGTGGGTCGGCATAAACTGGATAAAAAGTAGAAGTCTCTAATGGGGGGCCGCCGTCAGAGGGGCGGCCGAGACCATCAAGCACCCGTCCTAAAACCGCCGCACCCACCGGCACCCGATGTGAATGTCCGCTTGGGTAGACTTGCGTGCTGTTGGAAACACCTAGCATATCACCCATCGGCGTCAACAACACTCGCCGGTCTTCAAAACCAATGACTTCAGCCATCAAAGAGCCTTTCTCACCAGGATTGCGCAATGTGCATAACTCGCCTATTTTGACACCCGGCACCACGGCGCGTATTAGGGTGCCAGTCACTTCCAATACGAAACCACGTACACCAAGCAATTCGGTGTGCTTGATAGTATCCTCAAGTGCTTCGGTTATATAATTAAAGCCGGTATTAATATCGTCCCTCTCTATTAGTTATGCAATTTCTTTTCAACCATTAAAACATTATGCCCCACAGAGTGTGTATAAGCAATATGATCTATTATTTGTTGTGCTATATATATACCACGCCCACCCTCCTGCTGCTGATGCCCATCTTCGTGCATATCAAGCACCCACGGTTTTGAAGGATCAAAAGCGTTACCTCTATATTCCAGCACCATAAATGCGCTATCGCCTTGCTTGGCGATATGTAATTTAATCTCCGTAGCCTGCTCCGAGACTTCGTTGTGACGAATGATATTGGATACAAACTCATCTGCGACTACACATAAATCGGCGGCTATTGGCTCTTTAATACGGTAATCCTGGCAAAATGAATCTATTAATTTCATGACCTTCCCGATTGCCTCAATATCATAACCGATGGCGATTTGGTGTTGAAAAGTTAGATTGCGCCACTCGCTAATGTCAATGCTCGTATCGTCCAGCGAGCGATTAGCAGTAATGCGCTGTCTCTCCTCACTTTCCTCTTTTAGCATCGCGCATAGTAAAGTCATATCGTCAAACTTTGTTTGGCCACGTGCAAATCGACTAACACCGGATAGAACATTCTGCACACACCCCATAGCCGACTGTGCTGTAGCCATCTCTTTATACCGGCTTAAACAGTCAAATAGCCGTTGCTCTCCGAATTCCTCCGCATTTATATTATGGGCTTCGGTGATGCCATCGCTGTACAACAGTAGTATGTCGCCACGCTTAAACTTAACTTTGTGGGTCTTATAACGGGCGTTCTCGAGCACTGCCAGTGCTACACCGTGCTGTTGATCTAACCACTGTACGCCGCTATCTTTCCCGACCATCAGCGGTGGATTGTGTCCTGCATTTGCGTAAACCAATTCACCTTGAGATAGATTGATAAGCCCATAGAATAAAGTTATAAAAGCATTTTGCTCAGTGTCCTCCTGCATCAGGAGCTGATTGATTTTTTCAAGACAGACATCAGGTTGCGGTGTATTTGCACTTTGTGCTTTGAACAAACTAAGACAAACTGACATCATAATTGCCGCCGGCATACCTTTGCCAGACACATCGCCGACAACCAACGCAAGGCGGTCTTGGTCTATTTTAGAAAAGTAATAAAAGTCGCCGCCAACCTCCTTAGCCGGCATAATACATGCATGGATATCTATATCGCTGAATTGTGCTTGTCCTCTACGGTATGGTAAAAGCGACATTTGTACATCGCGCGAGATATTCATCTCGCTATTGATCCTCTCATTTTTTGCCGTAACCCGCTTGAGATCGGAAAAATACTTCTTTAATCGTTTAACTGTTTGATTTAGATTGTGCGACAGACCATTGAGTTCTAAGCAAGAATCAGTCTCTGGGAATCTGACATTCAAATCACCCGTAGCTAAAGCCTCTACTTTCCTGCCAAATGCGGAAATCGGCTTGACTATGGACTTTGAAATCACAAGTATCAATAGCAATAAACCTAAGAAGGCAATTAATACGATAATCACCTCTACTAGCTTCGCCTTATAGAGATATACCAGAGCCTCTTCGGTAGGCAATAGCACAGTGAATTGCATATCGGGACCTAGATGGGATGATAATTGCGAGATAAATACCTGCCCTTCTCCGTCCAACGGATCCTCTATATAAGTAATATCCGGGGGCGATGGTGGCTGCCGGTTCATATTGTCTACCGGCTTTGGAATATTGATTTTATGCGACATATCAAGTAGCGATAATGCTGGTTTATCTGGGGATTTTGCATCTAATAATAATGTTTGGCGGGTACCGTTATCTTCTAGTACGGTCAATAGTATCTTGGCCTGTTCGATTGCTTGAGTAGTGAGGGAGTTTTTAACTAGATTGTACAGCGAAACGCGCACTGCGACGATGCCATTGCTGTCGGTTAATGGAGTTTGAAAAGAAGTTATATAGCTGGTTTGCCAACTGTTTGCCTCTGACCTAATATGACCCCAGGTGCTTCGGTGTTGAGTCTGTTGAAGGTAATGTCGGTAATTGGGGTCATCGCTATCGTCAAAGCGGCGCATTCGTAAATTGGATGGCAGATTACCTTTTATACTACCTTCTATCACCCAGGGTTTGCGCACGATAAAAATACCATATTCTTCACCAGCAACTAAAAGGCTATCCAGTAATTCAAGAATAGTCGGCGCATTGATAGATTCTTCGCTGCGCAGGTAGGCAGTCAGCACATTAGCTAATTCCTCTATCTCCTTTACTTGGATGCTTAAGCGACCATCGGCTTGACGCGCAATACTGTTAAGATAATTATAGGTAAGTATCTTAAGTTGATCGCCAACATAAAAAAAGTTGATGATTAGCAATCCAATTACGAACAAGATAACCGGCACACCCAAACCGCGAAGTATTTTAGAATACAGTGTTTTCATAGTC
The DNA here is from genome assembly GCA_014323925.1 of Chromatiales bacterium. NCBI lineage: Bacteria > Pseudomonadati > Pseudomonadota > Gammaproteobacteria > Chromatiales > Chromatiales bacterium. The sequence continues at coordinate 7,717 of JACONC010000003.1, forward strand.
TTTGACGCAGGCAAATAAATCCAAGCCTATATCTTTAGATATACAAGACATGCTACACCCGACATGCAGCTCTTGCTAATCGCTATGGGGAAATAATCATAGTGTCAGGAGAATATCGTTTGACATTCTTGGCAGCGATGAAATATCGGTATTCTTCTAAGGCATTGCTGTAATTTTCAAGTATCTCAAAAAAAGCACCAAGGTTTATAGTATCCATATCAAACCTCTCAAACAAAACCAGATTACCATCTTCGGACAAACCCAAAGCACAGCTCTGAGATTTAATTCTGGTTAACGCATGATGCATGAGATCTTTCAAAACGACTGGTAAATCATTTGCCTGTTCTGGCAATGTAGTCAGGTTAGAATACAAATATCCTTTGCCCAGCCTTTCAAAACATTTGATTTCCATATCGTCAATGCTCAAACTGTAAATACCTCGATCATCCGCAGTCGGCAGCTCAAAGTGGTGTTGTTTGGAAAATTCGCTTAACAACAAACTGAGTTTAACCACGGTGCACCAATCCTTTCAAAATTTGCATTATTCGGATGTTTCCGATTCAGAATCAGAATCGAAATTCTTTAGTAACGCATTGTGTAAGGCTTGTAATTGCAGGTCTACACTAGTGTCCACTGAACCCATCTCAGTTTCCACTTTGCAAGCTGCTTCCTCTAGGCGGGCATCTGCTACCACATCTATAAAACTTATATTTCTATAGTTTGTAGTAATCTCATTAATTTGGGCGCGGATTGCATCGGCGTGCTGCGGACAAACACGCAAAGTAATCTTGCTTTCGTTGCGTACTTTATCAAGGGCTTGCTCAACGATGCCTTTGGTAAGTTCAAGATCGTCAAAATTGCTTAAGATTTTTCGAGTTGCAGCCATCACAATGTCGACCACTTTGTTTTCTACCTCGGAGAAATAATTAACTGCTTCTATCGTTGCAGTCATCATTTTCTCGGACTGAACCGCTTTACCTTCCATACAACCATCTTGATAACCTCGCGCCTTCTCGTCTTTATACGCCGCTTCGGCAGAAGCTATTATTTTTTTTGCTTCCTCTTCGGCTTGCGTGATCAGCCGTTTAGCTTCGGATACAGTGGCGTATTCGTCGGCTTTTAATATTCGGCTATCTCCTTCAACCTTGAAGTTTGCGCCGTTAATAAGCCTGAAGTTGCTCACGACAGCTTGAACTCCTTAAATAAGCGTGGTAAGTGAGTGCTCATATAGTGATAGTCGTCCTTGCTGCCATTAGAAAGCGAGGCATCCCAGGTTTTAGGTAGCTTGAACAATATCCGCTGGATAAAACCTTTTGGCATACCATCTAATAAGCTTAGCAAACAATGCAAGCCGCTTTGATACACCTGCTGCCTAAAGTCACTATAATTGTATGTTTTGTTATTACGCGTTGTCATTTTATCACTGCGATGCAAGCGACGCATAACCATTCTGTTTTTAAGTGCGTATAAGTAATCTTCCTCACCTAAAGATTGCTTAATCGCCTGTTGTGCTTCTTTTTCAATCACATCGGCTATCGTATCCGATTCGATCATTAACCCTAGCGAGTACAGCAGAGCCTTTAAGTCGGCACTGCTCAGTAAAGCTATTCGCTTTTCGGGGGTTGAAAAATCGCTATAAACTTCTTTCTTAAGTTGATACCTTGTTAAAATAAAATCGGATAACTTACGCCGTGCTGCGCTGATTTTTTTAAGCTGCTTAAATAGCGCAACTGTCACATGTTCTTGTGGCCACCAGCTGTCATCCATTTCCGACACTGGGGAAAAGTTAAAATCTATAATGCGATGCAAGTTGTAGTTTGGTATAACAGCATCTGTTTTCATGCCGTTTTCTCCTCATTAGTAGCAACCGGCTCAGCGGCCACTTGTTGCTTATTAGCTTGATTTTGTCTGTCTATATATAAATAAATACTACCGGAAATTCCGGCGAAAACTAAACCTATTAACACTATGAGTAACATATAGAAATGACCCACTGATGCCGGGCTTATTTCCAAGCCTAATACCAAACGATATTCGGTTGGATAAAAATCAGTACGCGTTTCTTGTCTGGCCGGAAATAGAGAAACACTAACTTGGTCATATGAAAGACCTTCTATCGCATTTGCAACAATTGATTTCATTTGTGGGATGTATAAATCCAAGTCGTAATCGGAATTGTATTTGATAAAAACCGACGCCGATGCAGGATAAATCTGTTTATTCTGGTTGCTGGAATTAGAACTAGATTCTTCGGGTAACACGACATGCACGCGGGCGACCAAAACCCCATCTATCTGTGACAAAGTCTCGGATACTTCCTGGGATAAACCATAGATATAACGGGTGCGTTCCTCAAAGGGTGTAGAAACCAAACCTTCACCACTGAAAATATCTTTAATCGTTGTAAACCTCGTTTTGGGATAACCGTGATTGCTGAGTATTTGTATCGCGCGTGCAGTTTGGTTTTCGTCTATAAAGAGGTTGATGGTATTATCTTTGCCTGGTTGTTTTTCGCTATCTATACCGTGCTGAAGCAACAAGGCTAGCATCTCGTTACCCTCTTGTTCGGGCAAGGCTGTGTAGAGTTCTACTTTACAGCCATAAAGGGATAACAACAACAGTGCTATCGCCAGTAGCTTAGATGCTCTTCCAAACAACATCAGAAAGGTTATGCTTAGCCAGCAATGTGTTGAGAGTTTACGGCCACTCTCGCTACTGGGCGGACAGTGTTTTTATTGTTGCTTGAGCAAGGAGTCAATATCTTTAGATGCTTTACCAATGGTCGCAGATACTACGCTTTCTTCAGCACCCAGTTTGGTGACCCTTATGTTCAGTCTCACTTCTTCGGAGACACTCATTGGGTCTGAGTGTTGATTCAGTGCTTCCACCGCTGTTTTATCCTGCCCCATGCTCTCCAGCTTATCTAAGATTTGCTCGCCAGGAGATTTAACTGATTGACAGTCGTTTACTTTTTCAGTGGCATCCTTGGCCGAAACTCCTTGCACCTGTTGACTGTTTTGCTCTCCGCTAGCCATCTGTTCCTGAAACGCCTTTACATCTTCCGGATTGGCACCATCTTTTTGGGCAACTTGTTTCTCAGCTCGCTCTTGTATCTTGTCAATCAGATGCTGCTGCAAATGCAAATTATCAAGTCCCACAACCATGCTATTTGCCCTCTAGCTGTTCTAATAGTTTATTGGCTAAATCGATTGCGTCGGTATTGCTATCATTACTTTCCGCAACTAATGCTTTGAGTACTTGTTGGCTTTCCGAGGAGCGTTTAGCAATATACAAGCATAAGCCCAAAAAAGCCCGACAGACTGATGGCCCCGAACTACCTGATATGTTATTTTTCTTAAGAAAATTAACCGCCTCTTCGGGATCATCGTCGCAATTTAGATAGACCATAGCCTCTCCTATAATACTCGCTGGGCTCTGCGGACAAGCAATGCCTGTCGCTTTAAAAATAGCAAGTGCATAATCCTTAAAAGCCGGCCATCTGCAGGCAACCATGCCTAGCTGCGTGGCGTAAGCTAACGCTTCTCTTTTATATGTCAATGCCATAACTCTGCCAGCCTGTACTACATGCGCTGGGTTATATTATCAACCATCTTTTTAACCGAAGATACCAAAGCGGACAGTGTCTCTACATCCATAGAATACTTGCTGTATTCCATGTTTAATTTCATCATATCTGCAGTATTAGATGGATCTATGGTCTTTGTCATAGAGTCTATTTTTTTTTGCTCATCGCTAATGTGGGTACCAATACCTCTAGCAGCACTATCTATGTCTACAGCCATTTCTCACCTCCTTCTAAATACAGTGATTTGTCGTTAAATTACTGTCTTAGCTTAGCACAAATGCACAAATAAAACAAAAATATTTAGCGTGTTGCAAGCGCAACATAGTTTTGTGCGCTTTGGCGTCAGATAATCAGATGCTTGCCGGCTAGCAATCTGTCAGATAGACACAGTTCTAACACTTTCTCTCTATTTATTGGCTGTTTATTGTCGCTAATATGCTGGAGCCTTTTCAACAGCATCACTTTTCTAATTGGTGCATACAATAATTAGAATTATTTCTCTTTTAGGGTTATGTTATGTTAATATTAATCCCTACTTCACAACAACAATATAACAGGAAATTTCTTATGAAACTCTGGCAAGATTGTGTCAAAGAACTTGGGTATTTAATCTCAGAAGAAGATATTAATAGATGGATACGCCCGTTGTCTGCCAAAGTAGCAAACAACCAAATAAAACTTTTCGCTCCTAATAAAATTCTCTATGAAAAAGTAAGTGCACTATATTTAGAACAAATACGCCAAGTGCTTCTTTTACTCCAGAAAAACCTCAATGAAGAACCAGTAGAATTGTTACTGGAATCAAAAGAAAGGCCACAGAATCCAATAGTTAGCTATATAAATAAGGAACAGGTTTTTGATAACTTTATAGAAGGAAAATCCAATCGCCTGGCACGCGCTGCCGCCATGCAAGTGGCAACCCAACCTGGACTTTCTTATAATCCTTTTCTTATCTACAGTGGTGTTGGACTTGGCAAAACACATCTGCTACACGCCATCGGCAATGCCATACACAAAACCTTTCCCGAAAAGCGAGTACGCTACCTACACTCAGAAGAGTTCGTTTCGAACATGGTCGATGCTCTACGAAATGGCCGCATGGATAAGTTCACTCGTTATTACCGTGGGCTTGATGTTTTACTAATAGACGATGTGCAGTTCTTTGCCGGGAAAGAGCAAAGTCAGGAAGAATTTTTCCATACTTTCAATCACCTTTTCGGTAGCCAAAGCCAAATTGTAATGACCTGCGATCGTTATCCGAAAGAAATTGATCGTCTGGAAGACAGACTCAAATCGCGCTTTAGTTCTGGGTTAACACACATAATAGAGTATCCTGAATTAGAAACTCGCGCGGCTATTATTATGAGCAAGTCAAAGCAATATGGTCTGGATATCTCTAGCGAGATTTCTTTCTTTATCGCCGAAAAACTTAAATCCAATATTAGAGAGTTAGAAGGCGCTCTGCGACGGGTGGAGGCATCGGTTAAAATAACCAAACAGCCGTTAACCATACTTTATATTGAAGAGATATTAAAAGACCTGATTATTGCTAATAACCGCCAAGTATCTATAGAAAATATCCAAAAAGCGACTGCAGAGTATTACAATATTCAGCTGAGCGATTTACTCTCCTCCCGCCGTAGCAGATCCGTTGCTAGACCAAGACAAATGGCAATGTTCCTGTCAAAAGAACTCACGCATCGTAGCCTCCCTGAAATTGGTAAAGCCTTTGGTGGGCGCGATCACACAACTGTGTTGCACGCCTGTAGAACGATAAAAAAACTAAAGGAACACGATGCGAATATAATGCATGCATATAAAGCTTTGGTAAGAATCCTAAACTAGTGAAAATATCTTAGAATAACCTCTGGATAACTGTAGGATAAAAAAACCGTTTTATAATATTCACATTTTGAAATACAGATATTCACAGGAATGAAATATATTTTTTGCTTTGTTTGTAAAGAAAACAACTAAATATCAACAGAAAAGAGGTTTAACAACAACTATAAAGTAACATTATCATTAATATAATAGTAGTTATGCATATAAGACTAAAAAACAAAATCCTTCTGGAAATTTTATCATCCATTAAAGGCGTTGTTCCTTCAAGACCAGCCTTTCCAATTCAGAGCATGGTTTTACTTGTTCCTGAAGAGGGAGGTTGCTATTTTTACACACAAGGACCTGAAGCCCAGATGCGTTATTTTTCGCCTGATATCAAAATAGAGAAACCTGAGAAAAAACTTACATCTGTTTCTAGGGTTTTTGAAATATCAAGGAATTTTCCAGAAGATAGTGAGATTTCGCTTAAATTTAGCGGTGATTCTTTGCAAGTTTCATGCGAAGGAGGACAATACAAACTAAAGAGTCTTCCCTCAGATGATTTTCCATTAATGAATGAACCTGAGAAAAAAAACATTGTCAAATTACCAGAAAAAGAGATAAAGAATTTGTTAGAGAAGACCGACTTTTGTATAGCATTGCAGGACCCAAGGCACTACTTAAATGGGTTATTACTTTCGCTGAATGATAAAAAGTTATCTGCAGTTTCAACGGATAGTCACCGTCTTGCATTGAGTTCTGTTGCGACATCAAACACTGGAAAAGCAGAAGGTATATTACCACGCGACATAGTTGCAGAAGCGAAGAGAATATTATCCGACACCGAACAGACGGCAGAGATAGGAATAACACCCCAAAACATTTCTATTTCTTTGCAGAACATCCAGATTTTAGCGAAAGCACTAAATGGGCAATTTCCTGAGTATGAAAAGATAATACCAAGGGATTTTTCTATAGATATTACTCTAAATAGAGAGGAGTTCTTACGCTCACTACAACGAGCCTCAGCAATACTGGCATCCTCGTTTTCAGAGGAGGTCATGTATGTAAGCCTTATTTTTTCGAACAAAGAACTATTGGTTAAAAGCAGAAACCCGGATGGTGAAGAAGCAGAAGTCAAACAAAAAACACAGTATGAAGGTAAGGAATTTGAAATAGCCTTTAACTCTCGCTATTTACAAGATGTTATGAAAGCGCTGGATACAGAGAAAGTTAGTTTGCAAATTCGTGACTCAAGTAGCGGTGTAAGAATTATAGGCTATGGTTCTACGACTGAAGAATATGTGGTCATGCCGCTTCGTCTGTAGAAGCAACAATGTAAACACAACTATTTGTTTCACGGGAAACACCAACCGGCACCAGCCAATCATCCAAGAGCATGTTTCCCGTGAAACACTCATTTACAAGCCTTAATATCTAAAAAAACCATGAAGACGGATATAAAAGCATGGCTTATTGTTAGCCAAGCCCCCGGGCTGGGCACCCTGAAATTCCATACCTTGTTGAAACAGATAGGTACCCCGGAGCAAATTATTGAGTCATCCGAAAGTAAATTATTAAAGGCCGGATTAGAAAAAAAAACGGTTGATTTTATAAAAAATCCTCCAGACGAGAAAATAACTCAAAATTTAGTGTGGGCAAGCGCACCAAATCATGAAATACGAACGCTGTTTTGCCGACAATATCCCGAACAGCTTAAACAAATAAAGGATGCTCCACCACTACTTTATATAAAGGGTAATGAAAAACTTCTCAAGGAACCACAGATAGCAGTCGTCGGTTGTCGACAGCCAACGCCGGGTGGGCGAGCAAATGCAAAAAAAATCGCAAGCAGTCTGGCCAAAGCGGGTATTATGGTGACGAGCGGGATGGCCGCCGGTATAGATGCTGTCGCCCACGAATCAGCAATGCAGTATGGACCTACCGCAGCTGTGGTTGCAACGGGACCGGACAAGATATACCCAGCCAAAAATAAACCATTAGCTGAACGCATTGCAAATCAGGGAGTATTAATCTCCGAGTTTGCTGTTGGAACAGCACCGGTTCGATCTAATTTTCCCCGCCGCAATCGCATCATTAGCGCATTATCCTTCGGTGTCGTTGTTATAGAAGCAACATTACGAAGTGGCGCGCTTATAACAGCACGCATAGCTGTCGAACAAGGAAAAGATGTGTTTGCAGTGCCTGGATCTATCCAAAACCCTAAAGCCCAAGGGTGCCATCATTTAATTAAGCAGGGAGCTAAGTTAGTCGAAAAGGTGGAAGATATTTTATTTGAATTGCAATCTCAGCTTGAGTGGCACCTAAAAGAAAAAGATACTACGGAGACTATGAACAAAAAAGGCTATGCAACCGACAAGCAAGTAGAGTTAAAAGGCTTACATAAAAATATTCTAGAAGCTATGGGTTATGATCCTGTGGATGTAGACACAGTGGTTGCGCGCTGCGGCTTGCCAGTGCACACAGTTTCCGCAGCGATGCTCACACTAGAAATGGAAAATTATGTTGATTCTGATAACGGGGTTTATACTCGGTTACGCTAGCTTTTAGTACTACTTTGGCAAATTGTCGACAACCGTTAAAGTTTAATGCTACTTAGTAAGATCTACACCGAAACTGAACGCACTAGTCTATCAATCGCCTTGTGTGGTTTCGTAGAAAAGAGCATGAAAACTCTCTTTGAAAATGGACCTAAAAAAGGAGGTCAGGAGCATGCAGACTCTTATAATAGATGGTCATCAAAATAGCGGAGGTGCGAACCAATGGCGACTGCTTGTCCTATCCATGCAAACGGTCAATTAGTTGTTATACAACGAATAAATAATTCAGAATTAAAATGACTGGTATTTGGTGCGGAACATGCTATGCTAGAAGCAGTCTTTTTGGAGAAGTTAGACAAATTTGATGGATTATGACGACAAATAAGATACTTATTATTAATGGACCTAACTTAAATTTGCTAGGGAAACGAGAGCCTGATATTTATGGTGCGAAGACCTTAGCGCAAATTATTGCCGATGTGCGTGTAAAAGCGGACGAACTAAATGCTGAGATAGATGATATGCAATCAAACTCAGAGTCCGAAATTATCGAGCGCATACACCAGGCAATGGACGATGGCACTGAGTGTATTATTATTAATCCTGGTGCATTCACACACACAAGCATCGCTTTACGGGATGCTTTTTTATCGATATCTAAACCGTTCATAGAAATACATCTTTCTAATGTGTTCGCGCGCGAAGCATTCAGACAGAGGTCTTTCTTGTCAGATATTGCAGTGGCAGTTATAGCAGGAGCTGGTGCACACGGTTATGAACTTGCGCTTCAAGCGGCAATCAGACATTTGCGGGATTGAACAATGGACATACGAAAAGTTAAAAAGTTAATAGAGCTCTTAGAGCAATCAAGCATCGGAGAAATAGAAGTAAAAGAAGGCGACGACACGGTCAGAATTAGCCGTGCTGGTGGTGCTACGCCAGTGGAACCACCGGCCGCCACTGCTGCAAAAAATGTACCAGTAGAGGGTAAAGATGATCCTGCAGAAGCAACTAGTGAAACAGCTTCGTCTCATCTACACGATGTTGAAGCCCCTATGGTTGGGACTTTCTATAGATCGCCTTCACCCGATGATGCGCCATTCGTTGAAGCAGGCAGCAAAGTTAAAAAAGGAGAACCACTTTGCATTATAGAAGCAATGAAAATGATGAACCACATCGAGGCTCCGGTTACTGGAAGCGTTGAAGAAATTCTAGTGGAGAACGCAGAACCAGTAGAGTTCGGGCAAGTTATCATCCGTATAGATCCATCCTAACGCGCCTGAAGTTGATGCTTGACAAAGTATTGATAGCCAATCGCGGGGAAATAGCTCTGCGCATTTTACGGGCCTGCCAAGCCCTCAATATCAAAACGGTTGCAGTTTATTCAAAAGCCGATCAGGACCTAATGCATGTCAAGCTCGCTGATGAATCCGTATGCATAGGCCCGCCGCCGGCACAGCAAAGTTATCTGAATATCCCGGCGATTATCAGTGCTGCTGAGGTAACCGACTCCATGGCGATACACCCAGGCTACGGCTTTCTCGCCGAAAGTGCCTCTTTCGCAGAACAAGTAGAATCCAGTGGCTTTATTTTCATCGGCCCTAAACCCGAAACTATCAAATCGATGTCGAATAAAATTACTGCTAAAAAAACTATGCTAGAAGCAGGCGTGCCTTGTGTGCCGGGAGTGAATAGTCCCTTGCAGATGGAAATAGAACGGAATTTTGAACTAGCGAAGGACATTGGCTACCCAGTAATCATCAAGGCTACTGATGGCGGTGGTGGGCGCGGCATGCGAGTGGTACATTCCGAGGGAGCCTTAGCGAATGCCTTGGCATTAACTCGCGCCGAAGCCAAAGCCGCATTTAACAGCGATGAAATTTACATGGAGAAATTTTTTGAAAAGCCACGCCATATAGAATTTCAAGTATTAGCCGATAGCCACGGCAATGTCATCCATCTGGGTGAGCGCGATTGTTCTATGCAACGCAAACATCAGAAGGTAATAGAAGAAGCCCCATCCCCTGACATTAGCCGAGCACAACGCGCCGAGATTGGCGATATAGTAACCGAAGCCTGTCGGCGCACTCAGTATCGCGGCGCTGGAACCTTTGAGTTTTTGCTTGAAGATGGCAAATTCTATTTCATAGAGATGAACACTCGCGTGCAGGTCGAACATCCGGTCACCGAAATGATTACCGGCATAGATATAGTGAGAAAGCAGCTTGAGATAGCCGCAGGTCTGAAGCTAGATATAAAACAACAAGATGTACGCTTCGAAGGACACGCAATAGAATGTAGGATTAATGCCGAAACTCCCAAAACCTTTATACCTTCACCAGGCACCATCGAGCACTTGCATCTTCCGGGTGGTCCCGGCATACGCGTAGACTCACACATCTATGGCGGCTATACGGTGCCGCCGTTTTACGATTCAATGATCGGCAAACTAATTGCACACGGCGACAATCGCGACATTGCCATCAAACGCATGCAAATTGCGCTCAACGAAATATACATCAACGGAATAGACACCAACATCCCGCTTCATAAGCAGATACTAGACGACTCGGCATTCGCTGGCGGAAAGTTTAATATACATTATCTGGAAACTAAACTTCCGCACTACAACTTGTAAGTGAAAAGTTAATAAAGTCCGCCTTGTTTGCGAACCCAGCTTAAGAGTTGCTTGATACCATTGACATCATTGCCGAAGTTCTTGCTTGTATAGTTCTCATCGCTCAATAATAATGCCAAATCTAAAGTTTTCTTTGCGACATCCACGCCAGTGGTGGTAGCTTGTTTAGGTTCCATTGTCATCCTGCCTTACCATTAGGTAGATGGTATGTCATCATAAGCACGGTCTGGGAAAGCTCTGACCACGACGCTTAAATAGGTCAATACGAGATCTAATAAGTCCCAAGCTGCCTTTCGAGTTCTATAGCCAAAGCGCCAGAGGTGTGCCGATCAAAGTATCGAACTTTTAGTTCAGCGCTTACATTGGTGTGTCACCTCTGGCTTACAAGGCATTGCACATACCCAAGCGTTTCGCTTACAGTAAATAAGCCAAATCTAAATATATCTGGTTTGACACTTCTTTTATTTTTCCTCAAAAAACTTATCAAGAATTTAAGGAGATGTTAATATAGGCACTTAATACGAACTATCAATGAAATTACTTTCCTTAATATCGACTGTTATAGCGTGGGTGCTGGCTGTAATTCTAGTTATGCAGATGTTGTCCGGTAATTTTAGCGAACGAACTTGTCAGACTGCTTGCGTGCAGGGCATCTACTGGACATCGTTAGCTTTTTGTATACTCGGACTGATAATCGGTTGGGTTGTTATCAAAAAACCGCGACCGCGTTTCATTATTTCCACCAACACTGCGCTACTGATATTACTTACTATGTACTTAATTATGATGGGGATTGGTACGTTTGCGTAGAAAAAATAGTTCTGCGTACAATATTGGTTTCTCTCTCAGGTGCGGTTGAAATCATATCAACGGAGATACCAATGAGTTGTTCTAAACATTCTATGTAGTTGCGGGCTTGCTGCGGGAGATCTCGATAACAAGTGATGCCGCGCACTGGTTCTGTCCAGCCCTCCAACTCTATATAGTGCGGTTTACATTTTGATAAATCGTCATTTGCTGGCTCGTAAGCATCACAGATATATAATTTTTCAAGTCCGCTCAAAACATCAATTTTGGTTAGACACAGATAGTTTACGCCGTTGATATTAATCGCTTTTTTTAAGGCGACGGCATCCAACCAACCACACCTTCTGCTTCTACCGGTAGTTGCTCCTTTCTCTTTACCATATTTTGATAGAAATTCCCCTACCTCATCATTCAGTTCAGTAGGAAAGGGGCCATTGCCTACGCGTGTTGTATAAGCCTTGCTAATTCCTAAAACATAATCCATATCTTGCATTGCGGTGCCGGCGCTACATGCGGCGTTGGCGGCAATCGTATTGGAAGAAGTTACATAAGGATAAGTACCGTGGTCTATATCAAGCAGTGTGCCTTGCGCCCCTTCGAATAATATGTTCGCTTTTCGCTCTTTTAATCCATTCAGTTTATTGGTTATGGCAGTAGTCCACGATGTAAACATATCTCTATATTCGGCTATAAAGTCTAGTTCTTTGGCACAATCTACGGTCGTATACTTGTAGTAATGCTTTAATACGAAGTTATGGTAGTCAAATAATTCGGTTATCCTCAGCACAAAAGTGTCCCAGTCACGCAGGTCTCCTAAGCGTAGCGCTCGTCTTGCCACTTTGTCTTCGTAAGCCGGGCCTATGCCTTTTGCGGTCGTGCCTATCGCCGATGATCCGCGGTGCTGTTCACGCGCTTTATCTAGCATGCGGTGACACTCAAAGACTAGCGGGCAGGCATCCGAGATATACAAGCGCGAGCCAATTTCTATGCCTGCGGAAGTTAACTCTTCTATCTCTTCAAGTAGGGCGCGCAATGACAAGACCACACCGCTACAAATAAAACATGCTATATTGTTATGTAAGGCACCCGACGGTAGCAGGTGCAAGATATGCTGTTTATTGCCTACATAGATCGTGTGTCCAGCGTTGTGTCCACCTTGAAAGCGGACAACGGCATCCGAGTAGCGGGTGAGATGGTCGACTATCTTACCTTTACCTTCGTCTCCCCACTGTAGACCAACGACTACGACACAAGTCATTTATATAGTCTCAATTATCCATTGGTTGCCAGTCTTAACAAACTGCCTATCGCACCCACATTCATGAGCTTGTTCGTTGCCTAGCTGCATGATGACTCTATCGCCACGCTCCCGAGTGGTCGCGATCACCTCCTGTAGTTGCGGATCTGTTATGCGCGGCGCAAAAATAGCGCTTTGATTTTTCACCGTGTGAGCTGCATTATTTTGATTAATATCGAGCAGTAATTTGATGTCACCGCTAAAACCAACTGCCGGTCGTGCTCTGCCGAACGGCTCGCCGACTCCGTCGTAGCAACCACCTCGTGCCACCTCTTGTTTAAGATCTAGAGCAAAAGCCGAGAAAACTATGCCTGCCTCATAGTGATAGCACGGTAGCTCAGAAAGATCTAAAAGTATTTTGTCGGTGTGTGCCGATAAACTATCGGCGACAGTTTTTAGTTCACTTAGCAATCTTGTCATCTTATCCGATATATCGCTATAGCGAGACTGCGCTGTCTTCAACACGGTTATATCTCCATTACAGTCACACAAGTCGGTAAACCATTCTATTTGTCGTTCAGATAGTTGTACTTCTTTGAGGTATGCATAAATTTCATGTTTAGCTTTAGCATGTAACAAAGGAATCAGGGCGTTATTTTGCTCGGTTTGTAGTTTTGTAGCTTTAATCAATTCTAGATAAATCCCTACATGACCCAATGACAAAAGACTTTGTTTAGCACCGGCTAGCTTCAGTGTTTTTAGCATTAATTGTATTATTTCAATAGTGCTTTCTATACCCTTGTATCCGTATATTTCAGCGCCAAACTGTATAGGGGTTCGAGATCTTCCGACTCCTTCGGGTTTAGTTTTCAAAACCGCACCGTAGTAACACAAGCGGTTAATTTTATTTGCACTCAATGCGTGCGCATCTATACGAGCGATTTGCGGGGTCATATCAGCGCGCACTCCCAGAGTTTTTCCACTGAGCTGATCAGTCAGCTTAAAGGTTTGTAGCAAAAGTTCGTCTTCGTTGGCAGCGACTAGAGATTCTAAGAATTCAACGATCGGCGGGTTGACTAAGTTATAGCCCCAACTGTCAAATAGATCAAGAAGCTGCCGTCGTATTACCTCTAAACGTTTTGCGTCAACTGGCAGTATATCGTCGATGTTTTCTGGCATAAGCCACTTGTTATTCATATTCCCCCTAGTTTCTAACATAATAGATAAATACCAAACCGCATATCATAAGAATTAAACCACCTATCCTCAATGTCGTGTCACTGAGTTCTCCTATGGTATACAACATTTGTTTCCATTTTCTTGGATTTAGAAAAGGCATAATCCCTTCAAGGATAAGCACCATACCTAGTGCTGTAAAAAAATCAGTCCATTCCATCTTTAACATTCAAAACGACCTCAGCAGAGCACTCTCTAGCCAGCCGACACCACCGCGTCCGTGCGTATAGTGTTTATTTATTATTGGTGTCGAAGTTATCCTTGGTGTCGAAGTAACGGAAGAAATCGGATTCTGGTTCTAGAATCAGAGTATCAGCACCGCCAAAAGCGTTTCTGTAAGCTTGTATGCTACGCGTGAATGAGTAAAATTCCGGGTCTCTACTGTAAGCGTCGGCGTATATTTTTGTCGACTCAGCATCGCCTTCACCGCGTATCTTCTCTGATTCGCGATAGGCTTCAGCAAGAATAGTGATGCGCTGACGATCAGCATCTGCTCTAATCCGCTCGGCTTGTTCCATGCCGCGCGCCCTAAAATCTCTAGCCACCCGCTCGCGCTCGGCGCGCATTCGGGCATAAACGGAATCGCTAACATCGTCTGGCAAATCTATGCGGCTGATGCGCACATCAACGATTTCTATACCTAGTTCCCTTGCAGTCTCGTTTGATTTAACCCTTAAGACATCCATAATTTCTCTACGCTCGCCGGAAACCGCTTCTTGTATGGTACGTTTACCGAACTCGTTACGCAGTTGGTCTTTCATAATTTGCGATAGGCGACTTAAGGCATTACGCTCGTCGCCGCGGGTCGAGCGATAGTATTGCCCTACTTCCATGATGCGCCATTTGACGAAGAAGTCGACGGTTACATTTTTTTTCTCCACCGTTAGAAAACTCTCGGGTTGGGCATCTAGTGTGAGGATGCGGGCGTCGAAAAATCTAGCGTTGTTGACTAACGGAAACTTGAAGTGCAAGCCCGGCGGAATATCTTCTTTGATAATCTCACCTAGCCTAAACAGTAATGCTTTCTCACGCTGATCAACTATATAGGTGGAAGTATAAATAAGTGCCAATAGGATGACTACGATTACTGGTAAGAATTTGCGTATCATCTGTTACCTCTTATTTGTTCTATTCCTGAGCGAATTCTGTCGCGTGCATTTTGGGTATTATTGTTTTTGTTTTTGTTTGATGTCGCCGCCGGCGGTCGCGACATAGCATTGTCGGTTCTCCGAGTCGCATCTTCCAACATTCTATTTAACGGCAGATAAAACACATTATTGCCGTCTTCTACATTAACCATAACTTTGTTCGATTTTGATAGCACTGATTGCAGAGCTTCTATATAAAGGCGTTCGCGCGTCACCTCAGGTGCTTTACGATATTCGTCGAATAACTTATTAAAACGTGCCGCTTCACCTTTAGAATTTTCTACCACTTTATCTCGGTAAGCATTTGCTTCGGCTAGCATGCGCGCAGCTTCACCGCGTGCTTGTGGGATAATCCCATTGGAGTAGGCTTCGGCTTCGTTTACAAATCTAATCTCGTCTTCACGCGCTTTAACAGCATCGGCAAATGAACCTTGCACGGCAGCCGGCGGTTGCGATTGTTGCAGGTTGACATTTAAGACAATCAGTCCAGAGACATATTCGTCTAATATGGTTTGCATTAAAACTTTTATTTTTGCGGCTATTTCTGCTCGTCCTTCGCCGAGTATAAAGTCCATAGTATTTTTACCTATTACCTCACGCAATGCACTTTCCATTACTTGAAAGAGGGTTCCTCTTGATTGATCACCTCTATCAGTATCAATATCAGGCAGGCGTACATTAAAAAGATAGTTGGCAGCATCTTTCACGCGGTATTGCACTGCCAGTTCTACTTCAACGATATTCTCGTCTTGGGTAAGCATGGATACTTTATTCTGCGCCGAGCGCACTTTGTCTACATCTACTTTTTCAGCGGTTTCAATTGGATACGGGAAATGCCAGTGCGGACCTGGTAGCGTGACCTCGCGATACTCACCGAACCGCAGTATCACTCCGCGTTGTCCCTCGCTGATTATATAAATGCCGGACAATAACCATACGATCAAGACGATGCCTAGTATCAATGAGAAATTGAACGGATTAGATCTGCTAAACCCGGAACCGAAAGGCGGCCTTTTTCTATTAGGTGGTTGGTTTTCGAATGAACCGCTCTTTTTAGATTTATTTTTCTTAAACCCGAATAGCGCACCTAGTAGGTCCATCAAGTCAGGCGGCGCATTAGATGCTCCGCCGTCGCTTGGTCTTTTCCTACTATCTTTGTCTTCGCTCCAAGGCATTGTTTAACTACGATGGCTGATTAAAGAGGTAATCACTATATAAAGAAATCATATGACAAAATTATACCATCATTCATACTAAAAAACTATTTTGCGACTTCAAAGCATCGTTATAGCCTATGCGGTTGCGAAATCGGGCTCTGTATAGCAATCGCTTGGGCATATCGTCGGAGTCTCTAAAAGCACTACGGCTGTGTAGCACATTGTTGCAAATAACACCCTCGCCGGCAGCCAGTTTGTAAGAGATTGTATATTCGGTTGTACGTAATAATTCTCGCAAATGGTTCAGTGCTTCTATGCACGACGGATGCCATTGAATGTGTCTCGCCCGTTCAGTATAGTGCATCAGTAGCTGATTTGTTACTGGATCGATTCTGAATACTGGTGAGCTTCGGCAACCGCGTTCACTGTCGTTTGCCGGAATAGTAAATGCCTGTGGGTGTTTTAATGCTTCAACATAAGCTGGCTCTTTTTGATAAAGCAGGAGATAGATAATTTCGTGGTCTAGATAGGTGTTCACCCCGCCTTCGGTGGCTGGTTGCACACAATGCATCATGAAGGTTCTGATGATGTCAGCATCGTCGTTGTAATAACCGTCTGTGTGCCACGATAGTGCACGGTTGGTATAGGGAATGTAGCGACTATTTTTAGTCGTTGTTATATGGCTAATTTTATTCGCATCTGCCTGCGGATTATCACATAGACTATCTAGACCTAATTGG
This sequence comes from Chromatiales bacterium, assembly GCA_014323925.1. Taxonomy (NCBI): domain Bacteria; kingdom Pseudomonadati; phylum Pseudomonadota; class Gammaproteobacteria; order Chromatiales; species Chromatiales bacterium. The sequence goes on from JACONC010000003.1 coordinate 24,651, forward strand.
GTCGCTAGTGCTCTGAAGCTACGACTATCCGATATAGGTTTGCGACTACGATAAAAACTTAAATTGTTGGATTGGCAGTTTTCTAGGATTTGCTGTCGCTCTAGTTTGCTCAACGCTACTGGATTGTCAATTTCAACCATAAGTGCCTCGGCATTGACCACCCGCCGCCGTAGCTTAAGTTGTTGCCATTGCTGAGTTTGTGTCATGACTTGCTGGTTTTGGTTCATATAGATCTTGGCTCATTCAGTATGATATTTTTAAGTTTTTATATGTTTGGTAACTAAGTCTTGGTCATGGTGGGCTAGCACTGCTGTTGGTGTGATTTTGACATGCTCTAAAGCCATGCTATATTAGCATATCCTAATACAGATTTTGATAGGTTGATAGTATTCAGTAGTTTATATAAATCCGAATACTATCTTTGTAATGTTAAACTATAGTTAAGTTAAAAATAAAGGAGGTATTGAAAGATGTCTACAAAACAACCTCACGATACACCTATGTTGGACGAACTAGAAAAAGGTCCTTGGCCTAGTTTTATTTCCGGCATTAAGCGTTTAAGAGATCAACACGAAGACGATCGCGTCAACAGTGTTGCAAATGACCTGCTGGGTCAACTTGAACATTCCTACGAGACTCGCAAGGGTTACTGGAAAGGCGGCACGGTCAGTGTTTTCGGTTACGGTAGCGGTATTATTCCACGCTTCTCCGAAGTCGGTGCGGCTTTCCCGGCATCAAAGGAGTTTCATACTCTGCGAGTGCAGCCGCCGTCTGGGAATTACTACACGACTGATATGCTGCGCAAGCTCGCCGATAGCTGGGAGAAATGGGGTTCTGGTTTGGTTACTTTTCACGGTCAGACCGGCAACATTATGTTCATAGGAGCGACTACTGAGAACACGCAACACTTTTTTGACGATATAAACGAATACGGTTGGGACTTAGGGGGTGCTGGCCCTTGTGTGCGCACTGGCCAATCGTGCGTTGGTGCGGCTCGTTGTGAGCAATCCAACATTGATGAGATGCGTATACACCGCACCCTACTGAACAATTTCACCGACGATGTGCATCGTCCGTCGTTGCCTTATAAGTTTAAGTTTAAAGTTTCGGGTTGTCCTAACGATTGTATGAACTCTATAGAGCGCGCTGATTTTGCAATTATCGGAACTTGGCGAGATGATATGAAAGTCAACCAACAAGAAGTTAAAGCTTATGTTGCTAAGAAGGGTCGCCAATACATTATTGACAATGTAATTTCGCGATGCCCAACGAAGGCATTGTCGTTAAAAGATGACGACACCTTAGATGTGGATAACCGCAACTGTGTGCGCTGTATGCATTGCTTGAATGTTATGCCGAAGGCACTGTCTCCGGGTGATGACACGGGCATCTCAATTTTGATCGGCGGCAAGCGCACGCTGAAAATCGGCGATTTGATGGGTACCGTGATCGTTCCTTTTATGAAACTGCAAAGCGACGAGGATTATGAACGTCTAGTGGAATTGGCTGAGGAGACTATAGATTTCTGGGCTGAGAACGGTCTTGAACACGAGCGTTGCGGTGAGATGATAGAGCGCATCGGCTTAATCAATTTTCTCGATGGTATTGGTGTCAGTGTAGACCCCAATATGGTTAGCGACCCGCGTACGAGTTCCTATATCCGCATGGATGAGTGGGAGCAGGAAGCTAGGAAGTGGTTTGAAGCTAAAGCGAAAAACAACACCGAGCAAAAACAAGCAGCCACCGCTTGAACGGTGAAATAGAGCAAGGAGTAGAAAAATGGCACAAGAACATCGTTCACCGATTGAATCGGGTTGTCCCGACGGTTTTCAATATATGCATCCGGTGATGCGTAAGAACTATGGCAACTGGGCATACCACGACGATCCACGCCCTGGCGTGTTAAAACATGTATCGCACGATGGCGATGCGATTTGGACGGTAAGAGCCGGCACCCAACGTATTTTAGATGTGTTTACGTTACGCAAGCTGTGTGATCTTGGTGATCAATACGCCGATGGCTATGTGCGTTTCACGATACGCAGCAACATAGAATATATGTTGGACGACGAAGCTAAAGTGGAACCGCTGATCAATGCTATTGAAGATGCTGGTTTCGTGGTCGGTGGCACTAAAAACTCAGTTACAATGATCTCACATACACAAGGATGGTTGCATTGTGATATTCCGGGCACTGACGCCTCTGGGGTTGTGAAAGCGATGATGGACGAATTGATAGAAGAGTTTAAGAACTGGAATATGCCGAACCGTGTGCATATCACCACATCGTGTTGCCAGATTAATTGCGGTGGTCAAGGTGATATTGCCATCAATGTGCAACATACCAAGCCACCTAAGATCAATCACGATTTGGTCTCTAATGTATGCGAGCGGCCGTCGGTGGTTGCCCGTTGTCCGGTGGCGGCCATACGCCCAGCGATGGTCAACGGCAAGCCATCGCTAGAGGTTGATGAGAAAAAGTGTATTTGTTGTGGTGCTTGTTATCCGCCGTGTCCGCCGATGCAGATTAACGACCCTGAGCATACCAAGCTGGCTATATGGGTCGGCGGCAATCATTCCAATGCGCGTAGTAAGCCTTCTTTCCAAAAATTGGTCGCTGCAGGTATTCCGAATAATCCACCGCGTTGGCCAGAAGCAACGGCAGTGGTGAAAAAGATTTTGAAAACCTATAAACAAGATGCTAAAGACTGGGAGCGAATTAGCGACTGGATTGAACGTATTGGTTGGCCTCGTTTCTTTGAATTAACCGAACTGCCGTTTACTAAATTTCACATTGATAATTGGTTGGGAGCCCGTCGTAGCTTAAATGCTTCAACGCATATTCGCTTCTAGTTTCTTAGTTATCAGGCACTATGAAGTTTTCTATCTTAATCAACGAAGGTCCTTATACGCATCAAGCATCTGATACTGCGTATCAATTTATTAAAGCTGCATTGGCTAAAGGACACGAAATATTTAGAGTGTTTTTTTATCACGACGGTGTATATAACGGCACGCGCCTGTCGGTACCACCGCAGGATGACCGCAATATATCGCAGCGATGGTCCGAATTGGCTGACAAACACCAGTTGGATTTGGTACTTTGTGTAGCCGCTGCCCAGCGTCGCGGTGTATTGGATGAAGGCGAGGCTAAGCGCGGAGGCAAAGACACCGACAACATTGCTCCGGGTTTTCGTATCTCAGGCTTAGGACAACTAATAGAGGCCGGAATAAAAGCAGATCGCTTGATAACTTTCGGGGATTGAGGACGATTATGAGTGATAACGCCGAAGCGACCGTTAAGAAATTTATGTATGTGAACCGTAAAGCACCTTACGGTACAATTTATGCACTGGAGTCCTTAGAGGTGGTGTTGATAGCGGCGGCGTTTGACCAACAAGTCAGCTTGGCGTTTATGGATGACGGTGTTTATCAGTTGATGAAATCGCAAGATACCGGCAGTATAGAAATGAAAAACTTTTCTCCCACTTATAGCGCTTTGGGTGATTACGATATAAAGACTATCTATGTTGATAAGGAATCGTTGACCGAACGAGGTTTATCGGCTGATAATCTGCAAGCCTTAGTGTATGAAGATGAGGATGCTGATTGGGAAGAGAAAAGCGCAATGCATTTTGTTGACCGCAAAGAATTAGCCCAGATAATGGCCACGCAAGATGTTATTCTAAGTTTCTAGGATGTCTCTATGGCTATGCTACATATTGTTAATAAATCACCGTTTGAACGCAACGCATTGTCGTCGTGTTTGGAGACTGCACAAGACGGCAGTTCGGTACTGCTGATAGAAGATGGTGTGGTAGGTGCAACAATTGGCGGCCGCCTCAGCGATGCGATCAGCCAGGCAATGGAGCGTAAACTGGTTTTTTATGTGCTGACCCCCGACCTTAAAGCTCGCGGTTTTCTTGATAATCAAGTGCTGGAAGGTATAAAATTAGTCGGCTACGAGGATTTTGTTGATTTGGTTGCAGATCACGTTAATGTACAATCATGGTTATAAATTATTAGAGAGGAGATAGAAATATGTCTTTAGATATTGATGGTAAAACATACGAGACTGATGAGGAAGGTTATTTGGCTAACTTGAACGATTGGAAACCGGAACTCGCCGAAGCGATGGCTAAAGTAGACGGTGCCGAGTTGTCGAATAATCACTGGGAAGTTATTAATTTTCTTCGCGAGTATTACGAAGAATATCAAATTGCCCCAGCGGTTAGAGTGTTGACCAAAGCGATAGGTAAAAAGTTAGGTAAAGATAAAGGTAACAGCAAGTACTTATATGAGTTATTCCCTTACGGTCCTGCCAAGCAAGCGTGTAAATATGCAGGATTACCTAAACCTACCGGTTGTGTCTGATACTGCATTAGGTTGCATTGAGGAATTTTCGGACTGAGCAGTTATGCCGATGTCCGCGCTGAGCATCACCTATGCTGGGCTTTTTTATATTGCAACTATATTATTGGTCGGTGGCTTAGCATATAAATGTTGGCTTTATTACAAAGTTCCTGCACCGCTAAAGATACCGACGACACCGGCCCCGATCACCCGCAGTGGTGTGAGTTATCGCCTGTTCAAAGAAGTTGTCTTCTTTGAGAGCCTATTTAAGTCCAACAAGTGGATCTGGTTATTCGGATGGCTATTTCACTTTGGTTTGCTGTTAGTGCTGTTGCGCCACTTGCGCTATTTTACTGAGCCAGTCTGGTTCTGGGTGAATTGGATACAGCCTCTCGGTAAATATGCATCGCTGATGATGATTATAGGATTGTCTGGATTACTGCTCAGGCGCATTGTCGTCGACCGAGTGCGCTATATATCGTCACCGTCTGATCATTTGATGCTATTATTGTTATTAGCGATCGGAGTGACCGGGGTTCTGATGACCTTCTTCTACCCAGTAGATGTAGTCTCTATGAAAATATTCTTCTTGGGGCTAATGCGCTTTGATCTACAGCCATTACCAATGGATCTGTTGATACTAGTGCATCTAGCACTGGTTGCACTATTGATGATTATATTCCCATTCAGTAAACTATTACATGCGCCGGGTGTATTTTTCAGCCCGACTAGAAATCAGGTAGATAACCCGCGTGAGAAACGGCATATCACTGCGTGGGCATTGAAATTGGAGCAACAAAAGAGTTGATATAAATATGGCAGCAGAATTTGAAACCCCGAAGTACAGAGAAGACCGTGCAATTCCTAAATTGCAAGAGGATGTGATGAAGCATAGTCAGCCTTTTGTCGCCAAGCCTGAGTTTCAAAAACCGCTGGGCTTTCCAGGTGAGCTGGTTGATAATTGGGAGCAAGTCGCAGTTGATAAGATGGGTGAGCTGGTTGGCAAGTATCGCTCTTTACAAGTATTTTTAGATGCGTGTGTTAAATGCGGTGCTTGTACCGACAAGTGTCATTACTACTTGGGTACTACTGACCCTAAGAATATGCCGGTTGCTCGCCAAGATTTATTCCGTAAAGTATATCGTCGCTACTACACTTTTTCCGGTAAGTATCTGCCGTGGCTGGTTGGGGCGGAAGATATGAGTAAAGAAGTATTGGATGATTGGTACAGCTATTTTCATCAATGCTCACAATGTCGCCGTTGTTCGGTCTATTGTCCCTACGGCATAGATACTGCTGAGATATCTATGGCGGCGCGTGAAATTATGGATCATATTGGCAAAGGACAGAAGTACTGCAACGAGATTATCGGCAAGGTGCATGTAATTGGTAACAACTTAGGTTTACCAGAACCGGCGCTGGCGGATACCTTAGAGGGCTTGGAAGAAGAAGTCTACGAAGATACCGGTGCGAAAGTACGCTTTCCGCTCAATGAAGAAGGTGCTGAGGTATTATTGGTAACCCCGTCTGCCGATTTTTTTGCTGAACCCCATGTCGATGGTTTAATCGGTTATGCGAAGGTATTTCATCAGGCCGGCATATCTTGGACTTTGAGTTCACACGCTAGCGAGGCAGCAAACTTTGGTATGTTCATAGGCAATTACGAGAATATGCAAAAACTCGCGTTAAGGATTCGCGAAGCGGCACTGAAGCTGGGTGTTAGACGTATCGTTTTCGGTGAATGTGGACATGCCTGGCGCGTCGCTTATAGCTTCTTAAATACATTAGCTGGACCTTTTGATTTCCTAGATGCCGAATACCCGGTCCCGCAACACATCTGTGAAGTGACATACGAGCTTATACAACAAAATAAACTGACTCTAGATGCCAGCCAAAACGACGATATGATTTTAACTTTTCATGATTCCTGCAATATTGCACGCGCTTCGCGAATGGGCGACATGCCGGGCGGTCAGTTCGTCATTCCTCGCGAGATTATTAAAGCGTGTTGCAATCATTTTTACGATATGTCTCCAGAGGCAATTAAAGAAGGCACTTACTGCTGCGGTGGTGGTGGTGGTTTATTGACCGACGACTTAGTAGAGTTACGTGTCAAAGGCGCGTTGCCGCGCATGGAAGCACTAAAAGAGGTTATAGATAATTATGGTGTTACACACATGGCAGCAATCTGTGCAATATGCAAAAGTCAATTTACTAAAGTCTTTCCGTATTACGGATTGACAATGGATCAAGTCGTCAGCATCCATCAGCTAGTGAGTAATGCGATTGTCTTAGAAGCAGACGAAGCACAGGAACAGGAAGCAACAGATGACGGCGATGTAGCCGCTTAAATGACACATAGACAAGGAGTATAGCTATGACAGCAGTAAAACAAAACGAAGCAATAGAAACGCAAGAAGAGCAGAAGCTAACATTTAGACGTTTCGTTGACGGTGATCATAAATGGAAGAATTTTTCTGAGCAGATATTCAGTGCCGACCATTCGCATAAATGTCCGACTTATGTACACAGGACACCTCCTTGTCAAGGCAGTTGTCCTTCGGGTGAGGATATTCGCGGCTGGCTTGCGATAGTGCGCGGTATAGAGAAGCCACCTGAGGGTGTAACTATGCAGCAATATGCGTTTAATCGCTCGACGGATGCCAACCCATTCCCATCGATGATGGGGCGTGTTTGTCCGGCTCCTTGCCAAGACGGTTGCAATCGCAACCATGTAGAAGACTATGTAGGTATCAATGCGGTTGAGCAGTATATAGGTGATACTGCAATAGCGGAAGGTTTTAAGTTTGATTGCGATGTTCCGTTGGGCGGTAAGAAGGTTGCAATTATAGGTGGCGGTCCTGCTGGATTAGCTGCTGCCTATCAGTTGCGTCGCAGAGCGTACGGTAGCACGATTTTTGACGAACACGAAGAATTGGGCGGAATGATGCGCTACGGCATTCCTGGTTATAGAACCCCGCGTAAATTATTGGATGTCGAGATTCAGCGTATACTGGATATGGGCGGCATAGAGACGCGCTTATCCACCCGAGTCGGCAAGGATGTAAGCGTTGAAGAGTTAGAGAAAGAGTTTGATGCGATTCTTTGGTGTTTGGGATGTCAGACTGGCCGTTCGCTGCCAGTGCCAGGCGGCGATGCGCCGAACTGTGTTAGCGGCGTTAAGTTTCTAGAAGCGTTTAACGAGGGTCGCCTGCAAGTTACCTCCGATAGGGTTATTTGTGTCGGCGGTGGTGATACTTCCATTGATGTAGTCTCGGTTGCGCGTCGTCTAGGTAAAATAGATAAGCTCTCTGACAAGCAACGAGCCGAGCATGTTATAGGTGGTTATGCCGCTCACGACTCGGCTTTTGCCGCTGCTCGAGAAGGTGCCGATGTAACCCTAACCTCTTTGTTTCCGCGTCAAGCGATGACCGCCAGTGATCACGAAATAGAGGATGCGTTAAAAGAAGGCGTGAAAATTCTCGACGGCGTGATGCCCGTGGAGGTGATATTAGCTGATAACGGCAAAGCCACTAAATTGAAAATGGCAAAATGTGAGATAAAAGACGGTAAACCAGAAGCTATAGCAGGTACTGAGTTTGAAATAGAGTGTGATTTAATCGTCTCGGCAATTGGTCAAGGTGGTAATCTCGAAGGTTTAGAGCAATTTGACAACGGTCGCGGACTGATGAATGTGGATCAGTATTATGCGCTTGCCGATAGACCCGGGCATTTTGCTGCCGGTGATATTATTCGCCCACATTTACTGACTACGGCAATTGGTCAAGCATCTATTGCGGTGGACGGCGTAGATTATTATTTGCGTGAAGACGAGATGAAAAAACGTCCTAAAGTAGATGTCCATCATTTTGATTTACTCGACAAACTCAAGGAGAGCGGATTAGACCCGACATCGTTTGAGGGTGGCGATCCACGTGGTACCTGTGATGCCGATTTTTCAGTGCACAACTACGAGGATCGATCAGCACAAGAAATTGCATCTTACGAAAAACTATTTTTAGCCCATTTTCCTCATACACCCAGGTATCAACGTCGCACATGTGGTCCTGACGAGGAGCAAGTATTAGGCCACTTTGAAGAGCGTCTGATAGGTTTAGACGAAGAACAGGCAGTGAAAGAAGCCGAGCGATGCATGAGTTGTGGCATGTGCTTTGAATGTGATAACTGTGTTGTGTTCTGTCCACAGGATGCGGTCTACAGAGTGGATAAGTCCAAACAAACACTGGGGCGCTATGTAGACACCTATTATGATAAATGCATCGGCTGCCATATATGTGCTGATGTGTGTCCTACTGGCTATATTGATATGGCATTGGGTGACCACTGATACTAAGCAAGGATAAACTCACTATTGAGGTGAAGTTTATATTATGAGTAGTGCCTGGGACGGCCTAGAGAATTCACTAACTCGAACCCAACTTCCGCATTACGCTTAATATAGATGTTCCCGAAGATACATTTTATAGTGATCGCAAAATTGCTGAAAAATGTGTTAAGAGCTTCTTAAAGGTATGCCGCAGGCATAAAATTAAATTGTCCGACTATACATTTATAGAGCCTTCCGCTGGTGAGGGTTGTTTCTATGACTTTTTACCGCAAAATAAAATCGGACTGGATATTGCACCGCAAAGCAAGCAAATTAAGAAAGCGGATTTTTTAACTTGGCAAGCGTTTAGCGTACAGTAAATAAGTCGAATCTAAATATACCTGTGGGGCTGTCGAAAAAGTCTCTAGTATAGGTGATAATGAAAAAGGAATTTTTTATGCCAGGGCAGGAACAAGCAATCTATATGCTAAACTTCTATGTCTTGATAAGGTCAGGCTACGCTTTTTATATTGGATGAAGAGTTCTTGAGAAAAAAGCAGGAATTTTATCGTGACGATAGATCAATTTAAGTCTAAAAAATACTTGCTGTTTCCGACTTTCAGGTCGGATGCCGGAGTGGATCATATATTCACAATACTAAGCCTTATTTTCGCGGAAGCACAGCATTTAGATAGAGTTCCAGTGATTGGTGGATTTGCTATGGGTTATCAACACAACTTAAATAAAAGCGTACCACTTACGAGATTTGAAAATTACCTTGATTTAACAAACAGCGTTGTATCCCGATCAAAAGAAAATCCTTGTCAGCCGAAGATAAATCATCTTGAGTGGCTAAAGGAAGAGGAGTTTGATGCTTGTTTTTTTGATAAGGCATATCTTCTCTCCGACGATGAAATAGTTGATGAGCAAATAAACAGTCGCTATGATGTAGTTATTAGAGATAATCCGAGTTTTAAGTATGTGATCACTTTTAAGCGCTATTGTTTAGGTGAAGTGCAGATAACCTTCTCGTATTCCGAAAGGATCAATCAACTCACCGATGAGGTATTAGCTGTTTTAGGGATATCACGCCAGCGCGCTATTGCTGCACAACATTATTTCTTCAGTAAAATAGATAATCCACAACTATATGGCAAGCAAGATCCGAAAACAGCCGATGCCGGTATTCCCTTAAATAAAAGCTATTATGCGTGTATGCATGTACGGGCGTCTATTAAAGATCGAGACTTCGCACAGCGCATATTTCCCTTCTCGTCATCAGCGCAACAAATACAATTGGTGTTAGCAAACACTTTAAGCAAAGGTGCAAAACTTTATATTATGTCCGATATACACCAAGTTGCCTTTTTTGACTTTTTGAAAGCCGATTATCAAATATATCGCTATCACGATTTTCCAGCATTAAAACGACTGGTTTCAGGTGAAGATGATAATGAAATCGATAATGTGATGCTGTACATGGTTGAGAAAAACATCATGCGCCACGCAACGGTTAAAATCTTGCCGCCACATAAAGGCCCGATGATCTACCACCTTAACACAATTTATGATGTTTATAATCTAAAGAAGCCTCCTGTCTTAAAGAGGCTTCCAGCAATCAAGCATAATATTATCGGAACTATCAAAGGTATACGAAAGCACCTAGGAGAGTAACTAAAGTTTTGTTATGCATAATCACTCGCTAAAATCCAAAAAGTATCTTATGTTTTCTATGGCTAATCGTAAAACGGGTGTGGACAATATATTTAGAATGTTAAATCTTATATTCCAAGAAGCTTATTTGTTAGACAGGGTGCCGGTGATAGGAAAATTCACTATGAGTTCAACACACAATTTAGGCAATCTTAAAGCGAATTTCCGTTTTGATGATTATCTTGATTTATCTAACTATGCGCTATTTAGGGGAGGGCGCAAACAGCTTATCTCTAGTTCGAATTGGATGAAAGAAGAAGAATTTGATCTAGCGTCCTGCATCCCCGACAGCGTACGCGTGCTTTACGATGATGAGATAGTCACCGAAAAGATGAACCAGTGCTACGATGTTCTTATACGCAGAGATCCGACCTTTAAGTATGTAATGACAAACAGGAAGTATAGTAGCGGTATTGAAATAAAATTCCCGCATTCTAAAAGGATCAATCAACTCACCGACGAGGTATTAGCTGTTTTAGGGGTATCACGCCAGCGCGCTATCGCTGCGCAGCATTATTTCTTCAGCAAAATAGATAATTCACAACTGTATGGCAAGCAAGATCCGACAACAGCCGATGCCGGTATTCCCTTAAACAAAAGCTATTATGCGTGTATGCATGTGCGGGCGTCTATTAAAGACCGAGACTTCGCACAGCGCATATTTCCCTTCTCGTCATCAGTGCAACAAATACAATCAGTGTTAGCCAACATTTTAGGCAAAGGTGCAAAACTTTATATTATGTCTGATATACACCAAGCCGCCTTTTTTGACTTTTTGAAAGCTGATTATCAAATATATCGCTATCACGATTTCCCAGTATTAAAGCAATTGGTTTCGGGTGAAGATGGTAATGAAATCGATAATGTGATGCTGTACATGGTTGAGAAAAACATCATGCGCTACGCAACGGTTAAAATATTGCCACCGCACAAAAACCCGATGCTATACCACCTTAACACAATTTATGATGTTTATAATCTAATGAAGCCTCCTGTCTTAAAGGGGCTTCCAGCAATCAAGCAAAATATTATAGAAACTATTAAAACTATAGAAACTATCAAAGGTATACGGAAGTAACTAGGAGACTAACTAAGATTTTGTTATGCATAATCACTCGCTAAAATCCAAAAAGTATCTTATGTTTTCTATGACTAATCGTAAAACAGGTGTAGACAATATATTTAGAATGTTAAACCTTATATTCCAAGAGGCTTATTTGTTAGACAGGGTGCCGGTGATAGGAAAATTTACTATGAGTCCAACGCACAATTTAGGCAATCTTAAAACGAACTTCTGTTTTGATGATTATCTTGATTTATCTAACCAACAACTATTGAAGGGAGGGCGCAGACAGTCTTTCTCTGCTTCGAATTGGATGAAAGAAGAGGAATTTGATCTAGCGGCCTGCATTCCCGACAGCGTACGCGTGCTTTACGATGATGAGATAGTCACCGAAAAGATGAACCAATGCTACGATGTTCTTATCCGCAGAGATCCGACCTTCAAGTATGTAATGACCAGCAAAAAATATAGCAGCGGTATTGAAATAGAATTCCCTTATTCCAAAAGAATAAATCAACTCACTGACGAGGTATTAGCTGTTTTAGGGATATCACGCCAGCGCGCTATCGCTGCACAACATTATTTCTTCAGCAAAATAGATAATCTAAAACTACATGACAAGCACGATCCGACAACAGCCGATGCCGGTATTCCCTTAAAAAAAAGCTATTATGCGTGTATGCATGTGCGGGCGTCTATTAAAGACCGAGACTTCGCACAGCGCATATTTCCCTTCTCGTCATCAGTGCAACAAATACGATCAGTGTTAGCCAACACTTTAGGTAAAGGTGCAAAAATTTATATTATGTCTGATATACACCGAGCCGCCTTTTTTGACTTTTTGAAAGCCGATTATCAAATATATCGCTACCACGATTTTCCGGCATTAAAACGACTGGTTTCAGGCGAAGATGGTAATGAAAACGATAATGTGATGCTTTACATGGTTGAGAAAAACATCATGCGCCACGCAACAGTTAAAATCTTGCCGCCGCACAAAGGCCCGATGGTGTATCTCCTTAATACAGTGTATGATGTTTATAACTTAAAAGATGACCCTATCCATCAGAGAAAAATGGGCTGGAATCGGAAGATATTTCTGAGTTATTAGTAGGCATTAAAGATAGCCTATTTTTATTGAAGCGAGCCGCAGATTATTGGATGATGCCGAGCTGGGGTTGGATACTGGTAATGAATCTTAGCTATAGAATGCAAAGATAGATTTAGCATTGAACAAGAAGTCACATGAAATGGATTACAGGCTCAATAGTTTTAGGTGCAGGCACAAGCGTGCTTGCAGTAAAAATGAAACGACTTGTTGTACTCCTTTCTAGAAAACCTTTAATCAAACCCACCAACCATAGTATTACAAGTAATCGGAGATGTTTACAAACAAAGATTAATTTGCCACTAACCCGCTGTTATATTCAAACATCTCAATGTGACCAATTAGGTATAAAATACCGTTATGGTTAAGTTAAAGAGAAGCCGTATGGCTACCAAATATGCACTGTTGTTGATTGCATTATTGATAACAGTAAACAACATAGCTGCTGATATTAGCCGAGATCCGGTGTATATAGAAGCGCTCGCAAAGCTAAAGCAGAATGATTTAGAAGAAGCACATCGTTTATTCAAACGGTTGCAGGAAGACTACCCCGATAACCCTACAGTATTGAACGACTTCGCTGCTGTTGCCGCACAACTCGGCCAGCTTGAGTTTGCGATTAGACTCTTAGAGCATGCGATGATGAGCCATCCGACGCTTTCAATCAGCTATAAAAACCTACAATCGCTATATAACTATAAAGCAGCACAAGAATATAAAAAAGCATTGGCTTTGGATGCTATGGAAGTTGCCGTCCCGCAATTAAATGTTGTCGGTATCCCGACGCAAACTGCCGACCCAGTCGTGGCATCGGAACTTGTTTTAGCTCAAGAAGTGATAGATCAACCTCTGGTTGAGGAGGCTGAGCCTTCACCTTCTGAAGATGATCAAGCGCAAATTGCTGACCACCTAAAACGATGGGCCGAGGCCTGGAGCCGTCAGGATTTGACCGCTTATTTCGACAGCTATATAAAGGATTATCGCCCGCGTTCTGGAAGCGCACACTTGCGTTGGCGAAAGCTGCGAGAAAGCCGTATTGTTAATCCACAATTCATCAACATTCGGATATCAGATCTGTCTATCAAAAAGCAAGACGACAACAATGCTCTACTCACTTTCAGGCAACATTATCAATCCAATCTGCTCAAGAGCACCGTTGTCAAAGAACTAGAATTTTATAAAACCGAAGCCGGTTGGAGGATTAAATCGGAGCGGGTTGTCACACCTTCGTAAATTTGAATGATGAAGCGCGTAGGATTTTTGCTGGCATTGTACCTGTTACTTGTGGGCACTGCAATAGACGGTATAGCAGTAGAACGAGAGGAAGCGGAGATCAGTCTGGAAAAAGCCTTTGTCGAGATTGTCAAAGGCAATACACAACAAGCAAAAGCCATTTTAATAGACACGCTAGCAGATTATCCTGACTTTCATCTGGCAAGAATGATCTATGCTGATCTGGTGGCTGCACGAGCGCATCACCTTCCTCTGCTATCTGACCCGGCGGCGCAAGCCCGGACCCGTACAGCCGATTTAATTGAAGAGGCTGAAGCGCGCCTTGCATACAGGTTAAGCAATTCGGATAAATTACCTGCCAACATCGCTAAACTATCAAAATACCATCGCCACGCACTGTTGTTCGATGCTGACCACTCGCGTCTGTATGTCTTTGAAAATCACGATGGCACGCCATATCTGATAGGTGATTACTATGCATCCGCTGGCAAGGGTGGCATGAACAAAGCACATGAAGGGGATAACCGTACACCCAGTGGCATCTATAAAATCACTGAGACATTAAATGACGATCAATTACCCGAACTATATGGTGCGGCGGCATATGTGCTGAATTACCCCAACCAGTGGGATAAAACACAAAACCGTAGCGGTTCTGGTATATGGCTACACGGCGTGCCGCGCATCACCTACAGCCGTCCGCCGAACAGCAGTCGCGGTTGCATCGTCAGTAGCAATGCAGTTATAAAGCAATTAAAGCAAACCATTGTTGTCGCCCAAACGCCGGTGATATTAGCGATGCAAGTTGGCTGGCTAGATAAAACACAATGGCAAAAACAACAAGCTCAACTATTATCGCACATCGCACAATGGCAAAGCGATTGGCAAAGCTTGGATACTGAGCAGTACTTAGATCACTATTCTCATGAATACCAAGATATAAAGATGGATTATCAACAAATGCTCACTCAAACGCGGCGCAACGCAAAACGCAAAACCTTTGTTGAAGTGACTATAAAAAATATAGATTTACTGCGCTATTCGACACAACCGCAACGCTATGTCGCGCAATTCGACCAGAATTATAAAAGCAACAATTACAACATCTCTTACCGCAAACAACAAATATGGCAGCGCGAAGAGTCGGGCTGGAAAATTATTTTTGAAGGTCGCACCTAAACGATTAAAACGCTTAGTTAGATTTTGGGATGTTATAGCGTAGCCAACGCACTAAATCGACCCACATCGTGCGTATGTCATCATCGCTAGGCATGTAACGCGCTGACTGCAATTCTATTGTCAAAACTGGTATGGCCATATCTTCCCCAGCATAGCGACCTAAAGAACCTGGGAAAGTATTTAGATCATGGAACTTTAACGGCCCCAGAGATGCCGGCGGTCGCACCGACGCTGGCCCATCGTAGTCGACTAAACCGTAGGGAGCATGTAGCGAGATAATTACATCGGGCTTAAAATTTTTAATTTCTTCAACCAGCCATCGGCTCTCACCTTCGCTAAGCGCCGCCGGCCCCGGGTAACGGCGTGCATCTCGGCCAGTGTGTTGTGTCCAATAAGATAAAGCATCGCTTGGCCAATCAGAGCTCGCTAGGTTTCTATTTAGGTCAACTTGGTTAGCGTTGACTCGCGTAGCCGGGCTTTGTAGCAAACCATCTAAATTGATTGCTGGTGCGAAATGCCAATGAAACAATCCTGAATGATGCTTATCCAATGTTGCCATCCACTTAAAGGCGACACTGAACGAAGCATATTCGTCGCCATGAATGCCACCAATGAACAACACTCGCGCATTGGGCTCTTTGCCAGCCAATGGCGGATATTCTTTATGTAGAATTGCTCGTCCTTGTGCGGTATAAGCACCGCTTTCCACCAACTGTAAATTCAAGCACTCTTGCACACTCACCGAAGATAGTTTATTACCAATTGATTGACAAGCTGATTGCACCGCAACACTCTGCTGTGCGCAGACGGAAGCTACAGCACAAATAATAAATATTGAAAATAAAAACCGCATAACCATAGAATTTTAACTGATAAAATAGTAAAAACTATTATCAACTCTCATTGTAATAAGATTAAAAGTCGGAAGCTAGCCGTTGGGTCGTTTTAGTATAAAAATGTTTTACCAAACGGTCAGGCGGTTTGCTATGCTAGGGCTGGCTGGCAGACGCTTAGGACAATTTTAACGGTACTACTCAACTTGTACGGATAACTATCTGCGAGCTCGCACGCCCGGCATTCTGAGGGTGTGTCCGCTACGGATAGATTTTGAATAGCGCGAGGCATCGCTATTTAAGGAGGCGATATATTTTTTTAAGACCGGCAGATAGTCGCGTAGTTTTATAAAGTCGGAGCGAGCAATAAACATCAAGCGGCTTTCTTCAAGCGCAACCAATCGCCCAGTAGTCAGCACTTTCTCTTCTATAGTGCGTTCACCGAAATGATCGCCTGGTAAGATCTCTCTTGTGAATAGGCTGTCGCCTTCTTTAACTTCTATTTGCAGGCGGCCTTTGACCACGGTATACAGGCCGCGCAAAATCTGATTACTTTCAAAAACGACATCGCCGGATCTAAAGCGCATAAAGCAAGTACTGGAAGGTAAATGCTGTTGTATATGGACGATATTGCGTGGGAAGAAATAGTCAAATAGCCAGTTTAGCATGATACGCAGCCGCGCAACAGCACCAGGAAACATAGCCAGATAGATAACTCTCCACAAAACCCAAGCTATAAATCCGGAGATACGCACCCCCTTAATTTCGGCAACACCGCTATAGTCACCTATTGAGGCGAGTGCACCGCGCGGTTTATAGGAAAACGCAGTCAACGGCCGATTTTGTATTTCTGCAGCTATATTCGCTGCCAGACAACGTGCTTGTTGAACTGCAAACTGGGCAGTTGGTGGGCAAGGACTGCCGCCAGTAGCTGCATTTGGCACCAGCGCAACATCCCCTAGCGCCCAGAGGTGGGGATAGCTACTGATGCGCAGTTTGTCATCTACCACCAATCTACCGCGTTCAGTCGGCAAGCCTATATTTTTTAACATCTCTGGCAACGAGTTACCAACTGTGGAGACCACGGTATGGGTATGTATGACATCACCGTTGTTAAGTTCTACGGCATCTGCGGTCATCCCGGTGAGCATCGTATTGGTGATAATCTCAATGCCGCGAGATTCGAGTTTGCTACGCACATACTTAGAGAGTTTCTCCCCCATCTCTGGTAAAATTCTATCGCCGCTATGCACGAGTATCATACGTATACTTGCTTTATCTATGTGTGGATAAAAATCTAAAGCAAGGTGTATCATTTCTTGTAGCTCACCAATCGTCTCAACACCGGAAAATCCACCACCACCGACGACGAAAGTTAGATTCTTCAAAATGGTTTGCTCATCTTTACTTGAGTCGGAGTTCTCCAAACATTCAATCACATGATTTCTTAGTAAATAGGCATCAGATAGATTCTTCATCACTAGGGCATGCTCGGCAAACCCCGGCAACATAGACAATTCGGGCTCTAGCCCAGTTGCAATCACCAAATGGTCATAGGGTATTTCAGCCAACTTAGCATCGGGACTTTCGGCGACATAGACGCATTGCTTAGTTTTATCTATATCAAGCACTTCGGCGAAATGTACATCAATGCCTTTGAGCATCAAGCGTATTGGCAAGACCGCATCTTGTATATTTATAATACCTGATGCAACTTCTGGTAGTAGTGGCTGGAAAACGAAATAGTTTTCGCGATTAATAATCTCTATGACATGGTCTTTACCAAGCAATTTATGCAAATATTTAGCTGTATATGCCCCTCCGAACCCAGCTCCAATAATAACCACACGCATATTTTTAATACAATTCCTCAATAACCATGCTTTAAGCAATTATTTTATAAGATAATGAATAGTATTTGAAACTATAATGCCAAATCTCTAATAAAATATAAAAAAGGCTTGATTAGAAACCGTCCTTTCGTTTATGATAGCCCATTGCTTGGAAAGATGGGAAGAAATATTTCGAATTACCCAGATGTAAAATGTAAAAATGAAAACATATAGTGCGAAAGCTAAGGAAATAAAGCGCAATTGGTATGTGGTTGATGCCAGTGGACAACCGCTTGGTAGGCTGGCATCGGAAATTGCTAAGCGTTTGCGCGGTAAGCATAAGCCGCAATACACCCCGCATGTTGATGTCGGCGACCATATTATTGTTATAAATGCTACACAAGTGGCAGTGTCGGGAAACAAGATGCGCGATAAAATTTATTACCGTCATAGCGGCTATACTGGTTCTATAAAATCACAGTCGTTGGAAAAGCTATTGGCCGAACATCCTGAGCGAGTAATAGAAAATGCGATTAGAGGCATGCTACCGAAAAACCCCTTGGGTCGAGCAATGTTTCGCAAACTACGAGTGTATGCTGGTAGTGATTATCAGCAAACTGCCCAGCAACCGCAAGCCCTGAGGATTTGACATGCCTGAGATCTCTGAGACCAACAGCAAAAAAGCAAATCAAAGCGTACGTTATTATGGAACTGGACGGCGCAAAGCATCAGTTGCACGCGTTTATATGAAAACCGAAGGTCAGGGTACAGTACGTATAAACCGTCGCGACCTGAACGATTATTTCACCCGCGAAACTACGCGCATGTTGGTGCATCAACCGCTCGAAACACTTCACGGCAAAGAGAAATTCGATTTTGAAATCACTGTTAAAGGCGGTGGTATTAGCGGCCAAGCAGGTGCTATACAACTGGGTATTGCCCGTGCCTTGGTTCGCTATAAGCAAGAGTTTAGGAAACTATTGCGCGAAAGAGGCTTTTTAACTCGCGACGCTCGCGTCGTCGAACGCAAGAAAGTGGGATTGCGCAAGGCGCGAAAAGACGAGCAATACTCCAAACGTTAGAGTCCGACTATGTATGCAATTATTAAAACCGGCGGCAAGCAATATAAGGTCTGTAAAGGCGACCATATACAAATTGATAAGTTGGAAGTTGCCGCTGATAGTACAGTGCACTTTGATAAGGTTTTAGTGCTAAGCGATGCTGACGATGTTAACATCGGCACACCGTATTTGGCGGATACTGTGGTGTCAGGTAAGGTAGTACGTTCTGCGAAAAAAAATAAAATAAAAGTCATTAAGTTTAAGCGGCGCAAATGCTATACGCGCACCGCCGGACACCGTCAAGCATTTAGCGAGATAGAGATTACCGATATTAAAAAGACATCAGGAGAGGATAGTGGCACATAAAAAAGCTGGTGGTAGTTCTCGCAACGGTCGTGATTCGCAATCTAAACGTTTAGGCGTCAAGCGATACGGCGGGGAGATCGTCAAAGCAGGCAATATACTAGTACGCCAACGCGGTAGTGGCTTTCATGCTGGTAGCAATGTCGGCTGTGGCAACGATTATACACTCTATGCGCTGACTGCCGGTCGGGTGGTTTTTGAACGTAAGGGGCCACTCAACAAGAACTATATTAGCATTCTCCCCACTTAGTTCACCGTAGCAGCGTGATAACATGATCACGCACGCATTGATATAATTCATCGTTCATGCGATGTTATTCCAAGGATGAAGTTTGTTGACGAAGCGACAATTACTGTGCAAGCCGGCAGGGGTGGTGATGGCTGTGTTAGTTTTCGCCGAGAACGTTGTCTGCCATACGGTGGTCCGAATGGTGGCGACGGCGGTGACGGTGGTTCGGTCTATCTCATTGGGGATGAGGGTCTAAACACATTGGTTGATTTTAGACATCGCCCGCTATTCAAAGCAGCCGACGGTGCGAGAGGACAAGGCTCTAATCGCAACGGTAAACAAGGTACCGACTTATTCGTTAGGGTACCTACCGGCACAGCTGTTCATTATCAACCGACCGGCGAGTGCATCGGTGATATTTTAGAACATCGCAAGCAGCTACTGGTTGCCGTCGGTGGTCGACATGGTTTGGGCAACACTCGTTTTAAGTCGTCGACCAACCGTGCCCCTAGACAATTTACTCGTGGCGAAGTGGGTGAAAGCCGAATACTATATCTAGAGTTAAAATTGCTCGCCGATGTCGGTTTACTAGGCTTGCCGAATGCCGGCAAGTCTACTTTGCTAAGTGCTGTTAGTTCAGCACACCCGCGTATTGCTAATTATCCGTTTACCACATTGTATCCGACACTTGGTGTCGTTCAAGCATCGGCGTACCATAGCTTCGTGATGGCTGATATTCCTGGTCTCATTGAAGGTGCATCTGAGGGTGCCGGTTTAGGCATACAGTTTCTAAGACATTTACGGCGCACGCGATTACTATTGCATCTATTAGATATTGGTACGGTTGAATCAGTTGCCGCCGCCGCGCATAATATACGCTGCATAGAAAAAGAAATATCTAATTTTGATGAACAACTAGGTACTAAGGAGCGATGGTTGATTTGCACAAAAGCTGACAATATGACTGACGAAAAAGTGAAGAGATTTTGCGGCAAGTTGATTGACAAAATCGCCACCAAGCAACCTTGTTTTGCAATTTCCGCAATCAGTAGCAAAGGATTGCCTGAATTAATCAACGCGTTATCAGCACGATTAGCACAAATGGATGATGAACGAGAACATTAAAAACAAATGCTGGATTATTAAGATAGGCAGTTCTCTGGTTACCCGCGGTGGCTGCGGCTTGAATCTTGATGCAATACACATCTGGTCTATGCAGATCAGGATGCTTCGAGATCGTGGCTATCGTATTGGTGTTGTGTCTTCCGGCTCTATTGCTGAGGGTATCCACCGTTTAGGATGGCGCACGCGGCCCGACAAACTGCACCACTTGCAAGCAGCAGCTGCAGTCGGACAAATCGGCTTGATGCAAGCCTACCACTCAATCTTTGAGCAGCAGGGTTTGGGCAGCGCACAAATACTATTGACGCACGCCGATCTGAGCCATCGCTTGCGTTATAACAATGCACGTGCAACATTGCTATCGTTGTTTGAGATAGGCACAGTTCCGATAATCAACGAGAATGACACCGTTGCAACCGAAGAAATACGATTGGGTGACAACGACACACTCGCAGCCCAGGTAGCTAATTTAGTCGATGCCGATATATTGCTAATGCTAACCGATCAAGCAGGATTATACGATGGTGATCCGGCGGCTGACAGTCATGCTAAAGTTGTCTCACATAAAAATGCTTTTGACCCTGCTCTAGATAAGATTGCCGGGCCGAGCGCAAGCGGCTTGGGGCGAGGTGGGATGATTACCAAAATTAAAGCAGCCCGTACCGCTGCCTGGTCTGGCACCTCAACGATCATCGCTCACGGTATGGAGGATCAAGTCATGGTGCGTATTGCCGACGGTGAGAAGCTAGGTACTTATTTGGAGGGGACAAGCCAACCAATTACATTGCGCAAAAGATGGATTGCCAATCTAAAGGCGCAAGGTGCATTAATAATTGATAACGGTGCGGTTTGGGCATTGCGTGATCGACAAAAGAGTTTGTTGCCTATTGGTGTGGTTGCTGTGGAAGGCAGTTTTAATTGCGGCGATATGGTGTTATGCAAAGATAGCGAGGGTGCCGTTATTGCCTATGGTCTATCTAACTATAACGCGCAGGATGCCCGTAGCATCGCTGGTAAAAATAGCTACCATATAGAGGCTCTGATGGGAGATCGTTATAAAGCGGAGATCATACATCGCGATAATCTAACCCTGAAAGGTGGTTGAACGGCAAGCCAATGGCGCCGACTTTCAGTTAAGACAGTTAAGAATTGCGCAGTAGATTATTTAAGCGACTCTTATGACGCGCCGCTTTATTTTTATGAATCAAATGCTTGGTGACACCGGAATCAATCAGTGGTAACGCATTTTTATAGGCTTCTTTGGCGCGGTCTTTATCACCTGTAGCGACTGCATTGACTACGCTTTTGATTGCTGTTCTAAGGCGCGAGCGCAACATAACATTATGCTGTCTATGTTGCTCCGCTTGCCGCGCACGCTTGCGCGCCGATGCACTATTTGCCATATTTACTCCGTTCTATTGCTAAAATCAACAGCAATTATAGAAGGTAGAGCATAGTTTGTCAAAGCAATGTACGATGCTTGTAAGCACAGGTATATTTAGCTTCGGCTTATTTACTGTAAGCGAAACCCTTGGGCATATGCAGTGTCTAGGAAGCCAGATCAAAGGCTACTTTTTGAATAGTCCGAGACCTATATAGTCTCCCTAGTCAAGTTATAATTTCCTTTGCTCCTGCAGCCTTTCGTTAGCACCAAGCAACGCATTATATGCTATAGTTATCAATCTAGTCGGAGTGTAGCTCAGTTTGGTAGAGTACTGCCTTCGGGAGGCAGGGGTCGGAGGTTCAAATCCTCTCACTCCGACCAGTTATAACCGATATATCTTAAATCTACACATATTTTATTGCCAAGCCTAGAAGAGTGGTTTGAGCGTAAAAGCATTATCCTATCTATAAAAATGTATTTGGTCGCCGAGAAGCGACAGTTCATCGGTATTTTTTAATCATCAGTGTTCAAGCTGTACATAATAGTTACTTTATAAGGAGATGCTTATGACTATTAAACACTGGCCGGATAAAGAGAGACCACGTGAGAAGCTACTTGCCTATGGAGTGGAGAACCTATCCGATGCAGAACTATTAGCAATCTTGATCAATTCCGGCACATCCGGAATTTCAGCTATTGATCTTGCGCGACAGTTATTGAAAAATTTCGGTAGCCTACGAGCTATTGCAAAAGCAAATAAAAAAGATCTATGTCGTAATAAAGGTATAGGCGATGTGTACTATGCGCGGCTACAAGCAGCACTTGAGATTACCAGACGTATGTTGTTGGAATCCATGAAGAAAAAAGATACTGTTGCTAGTCCCGATAGGGCGCGTAAATACTTAACCTTAAAGATGCGTAACTATTCCTACGAGGTTTTTGCGTGCTTATTCCTCGATAATCAGCATCGTGTTATTGCTTTTGAGGAATTGTTTCGTGGCACTATAGACGGTGCCAGCGTGCACCCTAGAGAAGTTGTTAAACGTACTCTGCATCACAATGCAGCGGCGGTTATCTTGGTTCACAATCATCCCTCTGGATCTAGCGAACCCTCTCATGCTGATCGCCATATAACCGAAGAATTAAAGAATGCTCTGGCATTAATTGATGTGCGTATACTAGATCATTTCGTAGTTGGTGAAAAAGTAACATCATTTACTGAGTCAAATTTGCTTTGATAGTTATTAGGCAGTGTTTGGCTCTATCGTCAGATGAATCCAGAACTTTGTATTATAATGTTTCATCGTAAAGGAAACATTATGCGAAAAATACCGATAACTAAATTAGGAGCAGAGAGGCTTAGGGAAGAGTTAAAACGCCTTAAAACCGTAGAACGGCGAAAAATAATTGACGCAATTTCTACTGCCCGTGAACATGGCGACCTTAAAGAAAATGCCGAATACCATGCAGCACGAGAACGGCAAAGTTTCATAGAAGGACGCATTAAAGATATAGAATTCCATCTATCCGAGAGCGATATTATTGATATTCTAAAACTCAAGCACCATAACACTATAGTATTTGGTGCAACAGTTATGCTGCGGGAAATAGATACCGAAACGGAGTATTTATATCAAATTGTCGGAGAAATAGAGGCTGACATCAAGCAAGATAAAATATCAGTGACATCGCCCTTAGCGAGAGCAATGATCGGCAAGTCGCAAGGCGACGATATTTTTGTAGAAACCCCGAACGGTAAAAAGACATACCAAGTTATAGCGTTCAACTACGCTTAATCCAATAGAATATTCAATCTAAATTGCTTACTCAGACATCTACAGCGATGATGATTTAACCTTATTCGATAACTACATAACTTTATTTGGTCTGTTTTTTTCTACCGTTCAAAGGTTTATACAGAAAATATAGTTGTATAAAGACTAAAAATATGTGTGAGGTTGCTTTGCTAGTTAATCTCTTAGCAGATACCTGCCAACGATGCCGCTTATGAATATTTTCAGTGACTCTATATTTCCAAGCTATTGTCCGGTATGTTTGAATACCGTTAATACCACAGGTTTATGCCGAAACTGTCTGTCCAGTTTAGTTCCCGCAGCACCAGGTTGCCGAATATGTCTCGCACCAATTGCACAACACGAGGATAGCATCTGTGTGCGTTGTTCGGCCGGTGTGCCTTTTGATAGAGTTTATGCTTTGACTCGTTATAGACCGCCGCTGAGTGATGTAATTTGTAGATTGAAATATCGCAGCGATATAAATTTAGCTAAAATACTCGGCACATTACTTACAGATCATCTAAAGAAGTACAATCCAACACTACCTGAATTACTCACCACTGTACCTCTACATAAAGGCCGCATAAAACAAAGAGGATTTAATCAAGCTGTAGAAATTGCACGCACGGTATCCGCACAACTACGCATAAAAGCGGATTACCGTTGTATAGAGAAATCTAAAGTTACTCCGCTACAAACCACGCTGAACTCCCATCAGCGTCGGCATAACTTAAAGAGGGCTTTCCGTTTACATCATCCACTTTATGCAAAATCGGTTGCGGTACTAGACGATGTGATGACTACTGGTGCAACCGTATCTGAGATAGCATCGTTATTAAAAACAAATGGTGTGTCTCGTGTTGAAGTGTGGGTGTTGGCAAGAACTGCACCTTCACTTTAATAGAGTGAATCTATAAGTAAGCCAATGAATACGACCATACCAAAATAATTATTATTGTTAAAGGCGCGTAGACATAATCGCGTATCTCGGTTTTTAATAAGATATTGTTGGTATACGATAAATGCTACGGCCACAGCTAAACCGTTGTAGTAAAACCATCCTAATGCTTGCAGATAACCCGCAAGCACCAACAATATCATAGACATTATCTGAAATACAGCAATCACTAGGCGATCATAATCGTCAAATAACAAAGCCGAGGATTTTATGCCAGCTACTTTATCATCGTGTCGGTCTGCCATTGCATACATCGTATCGTATGCGAGCACCCAAAAAATATTCGCAACATATAGCAACCAGCCTGCCAATGGTGGCAATTCATTGGTTTGTGCGGTGTATGCCATAGGGATAGTCCATCCGAAAGCTAAACCTAGATGTAATTGAGGTAGTGAGTGTATGCGTTTTATGAAGGGATAAGATATTACTAAAAATAATGCAATAAATGCCATATAAACAGTTAATACATTGGTCTGTATTATCAAAAAAAAAGCTAAAACTATCAATACTGCAAAAACAAAGAGTGCTTCAAGTGGCGAAATACGACCAGAGGCAACTGGTCGGTTTTTAGTTCTTTCTACTAAGGCATCTACTTTATGATCGGCATAGTCGTTAATTGCACACCCTGCAGAGCGCATTAGTATCACGCCGATAATAAAAATCAACAGTACTCGTCCATCAGGCACTCCATCGGCAGCCAACCATAATGCCCATAGTGTCGGCCATAATAATAAATAGATACCAATAGGGCGATTCAAACGCACCAGCATCAAATAAATTTTAAGGTGGCTAATTATTTGCAATTTATTATTAGATAAGGTGAACCTATATGCTCACCTATTGCCACATACCTACCTAATTAGCTTTTTTTCGGGCTGCTTTTTCTGCTCTTCTTTCAGCTAGATATTTAGCTCTCCTTTTGGCTTTATGGCGAGCTTTTAGTCGTTCTGCTTCTGCTACTTCCATCGCATTATAGAGCTTTTGTGTAAGGGTTTCTATTCTCTCTTTGGTCTGTTGACTGCCGGGAAGATTTTTGGCACTTTCTAGTATACGAAGCGCTTCTGCCGAATTATTTTCACGTATTTTAGCAATAGCTTTTGTTAAGTGAATTGATGCTGATTGAGAACCATCCTCTATCCAATTGTTCATCAGTGATTCAAATTCTTCTATTCTACCAGTTTCTAGATAGACACCCGCTAATGCATTTAATATTTGGCGTCGGTACGGATAATGCTCTCGCATCTCTTCAAAAATCGGCAGTGCTTTATCATATTTTTTATTTCTATAGTAGTAATCACCTATGTGATACATAGTTCTTTTTCTTATAGGGAAATTCTCATACGATTCTTGAGCTGATTCAAACGCAGTTTTATAATTACCCGAACGATAATTTGATACCGCCTTAAAGTGTAAAGTATCAGATTGATACCAAATAATTTGAAGTGCCAACATAGCGATAGTTGCTAAAACCGCTGACGAAGCAACCACTACATTTAAAGTAGGAGATGATATACGCCAGCGATAAAAACTTTGTTCGTTGGGACTGAAAGCATGCCAAGTGGCAGCGGTAAGAATGGCTACATAAATCATCGTAATAGCAATAGTAATGGGTTGTTGCAACGGAAAACTAACGGACGCGTTAGATGCAATACCCATTAAAGCCACAAAGCAAACCATTACCATTACCTGGTCTTCCTCTCGCAGTTTACTCTTTTTAGAAAACACATAGAATATGCCGAGTAGTACAGCTCCTGTCACCCACAACATCAGAAACATCCCGACTAGACCTAGTTCGGATATAAACTCAACATAATCGCTATGCGCATTAATGTGAAAGAGTGACTCACCGCGTAATGCAGGATCAACTGCATAGGATTCTTGATATTTAGGGTAATAAACCATCCAATTACCTATGCCGACACCTAGCAGCCAGTGATCCTTAAGCAGGTTAAAGGAATTTTTCCACATAATAATGCGTTGCTGTTTAGTGGCAGCATAAGTCTCTTTGGCTTTTTTCACGACATCAGCAGAGGACTCGCCTTGCACTGCTCCCCCAACTGGGTTTGTTTCTTGCTCAATTCCTCCGGTATTTTTTTCTAATATCGGCACCGTAGAAACGAAGAATTTTGGGGTTGTGTTAATCAATGCAAAGGTTAGCAAGACAAACCCTAATGCAGCGATAATTTTCGGCATCTGCCATTGGTATTTGTGAGCTAATCCGTATTTAAGATAAATGAGTAAAATAGCAAATACGATAATCTCAACGATAAAAGAAAACCACGAACCGCGTGTGCGACCGTAGAATAATGAAGCCAGTGCGAAGGCCGACCCCAGACTATAAAACCACGACGCTTTTATATTACGGCTATTTATGAAAAGACCCACACCTAATACCCAAGTAAGAATTAGAAATTCCCCGTTCATGTTTTTATTGCCGAATGTAGCTGCCGGAGAGATATGTTGTGGAACCCAATCTATAGATAACAGATATTGTCCCACGCCTAATAGCGAGATTAATACTGAACCACAGTATAAGCAAAATACCATCGGAAATATTAAGCGTCTATCCCGCAACGACAGCAAGACTACAAAGAAAATAATAATCGCAGCTCCCCAATCCAACACCTTAACTATTGCTTCATAGAAATTGTGCGCCCAAAATAAAGATACAACCATCCACAAATAGAATGCTGCCACAGAGAATAGCAAAAATGATACGCGGGGAATTAAGATGCCGGGGCTTTTATTCCTATACATTAGGTATAAATAGACGGACAAAAAGACTAATGCACCTACCTGAAGCATTGATGCCATATATAAATCAGGGTTATAGCCAAAAGGGGTTTGTCCTATTGGCGCGAAAACTGCAACCAGTGCAATGAAGGAACCCAAAGACCACACATAAGCTGGCGGTATTTCAGATATTACCTTTGAGTGTTCCAGTGTTAAGTTAGAACTTTCTTCTTTCTTTGATAGACCAGTTTTAGTGGTCTGTTTTGACGAATGTTTCCCTTTTTTCTTAGCAGCCATCTTATATTGCTTTTGAATTAAAATCCGTATCATACCATAAGTCCGTGGGATACAGAAAACATAGGCTTATGTACTTATAGCTACCCATAGTTACCCCATAATAGGGTTAGGGAGTGTAGTAAAAATAATTTCTCTATATGGGTATTTATAAAGTGTACTATAGGTCTTTGGAAGTATGTGGATAACTCTGTGGATAGCTTATTGTATAGTTATATAAATCCCTTGTCTGAACTAAGGAAATCCTACTGGCTGCTATCTCAATGATGCTAAACTACTGTTTTCACAGCATAAATTTAAAATATTGTCATATATCATTATATTCGGTAGCGAATATACTTTTTTGTCGTGATTTCCTAATCTGTGTATAAACATTAGGTATTAGAGGCGTCCGGCAAGCAATATAAAAGGATTTCATTCAAGAATCGAATGCCGTACGCAGTCGGTTTTAAGAGATGTTTTTCAGATATAATCCATTTTTTATCTATGAAGGGAGAAAGCTTTTGTTCGAGCAAGCTATCATTTTGCCCAGTTCGGCTAAATAGCTCTCTGGAAAAGCCTTCTGTTAGTCTTAACGCGTTTAATAAAAACTCGAAAGTCGCCGTAGGTGCGTCAAGCCTGCGAATTCCTACGCAACTGCTATTTTCCATAGTCCTTTCCATGTACCGTTCGGGCAATCTGTGTTTGTGGGTGCGCACGATTTTATATCCTGCTGCCAGCGTTAGCTTTCCGTGCGCACCCGCCCCAATACCCAAGTAGTCTCCAAATTGCCAATAATTTAAGTTATGTAGGCAAGGTTTGTGGTGACTATACGCCGACACCTCGTACCGTTTATAACCACTTTCTTTTAGTGTTTGTATGCCGGCCAGCTGCAGTTGCCAAACAGCATCGTCATCAGGTAGCCGGGGTTTACGAGTATAGAAGAGCGTATTGGGTTCAATCGTTAACTGATACCAAGAAATGTGTTCGGGTTTGAGTATAATAACGCTGGTTAAATCAGATAATGCCTGTCTTTCAGTCTGTTCAGGTAAGCCGAACATAAGGTCGCAGTTGATATTGGCAAAGCCCGCCAATCTCGCATTTTCAAAAGCTTGTACTGCTCGTTTGGCATTGTGGGCACGACCTATGTTAGTTAGAAGTTTGTCGTTTAAGCTTTGTATCCCGATGGATATTCTGTTAACTCCGGCTTGGCGTAGCCTTTTCAGTTTAGCCAAGCTAGCGCTCTCTGGATTAGCTTCTATAGTAATTTCGCAATTGGGTTTAAGTTTGAGGTGAGCTTTTACTCGTTCCAGTAACATTGCCACGGCATCGGCGTCAAATAAAGAGGGTGTGCCACCGCCTATGAATATACTATGCAAAGGACGATTTTGCACATAAGGTAAATCATGCTCTAAATCGGCAATGAGCGCTCTGATATATCGTATTTGGTCAGGAGGGGTGCGCGCAGCATGTGAGTTAAAATCGCAGTAAGGACACTTTGATACACACCACGGTAAATGTATATACAACGACAAGGGTGGTAGTGAGTATTTTTTTACTTGTGTTACATTTGTTGCAATTGGGTACATAATTTTCTAAAAGCCAAGGCTCTATGGCTTAATCTATTTTTAGTAGCGGCAGACAATTGTGCTGCGGTACAGTTTAATTCGGGTAGATAGAATAGCGGATCGTATCCGAAACCGTCTTTTCCTCTTGGTTTGCGAATAATATATCCGTGCCAGTCGGCTTCTGCAATAATGGGCGTTGGATCGTGGGTATGACGTAGATAAGTTGCTGCACAATGAAAATATGCGTCAAATTTATCTCCGTCGTATGCGGCCAACTCGCTCAACAACCGTTCTAGGTTATCGGCGTCTTTGGCATCTTTTCCGGCGTAGCGGGCAGAATAAATGCCGGGTGCACCACCTAGTATTTCTACGACTAAGCCTGAATCGTCCGCTATCGCCGGCAGATTCGTTGTCGCGCTTGCATGACGCGCTTTGATTAATGAATTTTCGACGAAACTTAAGCCGTTCTCCTCTACAGACCTAACGCCTAACTCTGACTGCGGTAACAACTGTGCATCTAGATCACTAAGGATAGCTTTTAGTTCGCCTAGTTTGGATGGATTAGCAGTTGCAACAACGATGGTTTGCATTTTATTTAGCGAGACTATGTTGTTGTAGCTTAATTATCTTTTGAATGTTGCAATGTCCTATATTTAATAATGGTGGAAATTCGTCCGAGCGTAGTGCCTGACCCTCAGCGTGGCAGATATAATGTTGCTCAAAAACGATATACACGATATTACGTGGTTCCAAACAAGTTCGCTCGTCGGCGCGCTTATAATGATTTACTGCAACTGTATTCATCGTCTTTGTCTGCTATCTGTTTACTGACACGGCTATTGATCTAAACATTGAAAAAAAAAATAGGATATTTAGGTATTGCTTATCCTCTTACTTATCTCTTTAGATTAAATTTTAATAGTACTTATATGATACGCTAAAAAGTTATATTTAAGATACGGCGGTTATAATGTTATGTAGACCAAAAGTATCAATGAGATGATTAGCAAAGTGATAGCTGTATAGTGAGCACCCATGGCGACAATACCTGAGGCAATTATTTCTCCTATTATGGATGAACTAAGCAGCTTGGATCAATTAATAGAAAAAAAACTTGATTCCAATCTGTCTTATATTGTTGAATTAAGCAACTACTTGATGACTGCCGGTGGTAAACGCATGCGCCCCATATTGGTATTGTTGTCAACCTTAGCAAGCGATTACCGTTCGGCGGATAATAACCATATTGCACTAGCTGCCATCGTTGAGTTTATCCACACGGCAACTTTGCTCCACGACGATGTTGTCGACGATGCCGATCTGCGGCGCGGCAGAAAAACCGTCAAAGTATTATGGGGGAATAGCGCCAGTGTACTGGTCGGAGATTTTCTGTATTCGCGAGCCTTTCAGCTATTATATGGTATCGGTCATGCCACTATCTCAAAAGATATCTCGGATGCCACCAATGCAATATCTGAAGGAGAAGTACAGCAACTAATCAATTTGCAGCGCAAAGATCTAGACGAAGCCACTTATATGGAAATCATTACCCGTAAAACAGCGACTTTATTCAAAGTCGCTTGTCGCGCAGGTTCGATGTTGAGCAACCCAGCCGCTGACATCACACAGGCGATGACTCTTTACGGACTAAACCTAGGCCTTGCTTTTCAACTCGTTGATGACTTGATAGATTATAACCAGAATACTAATAAAAACTGCGGGCAAGACCTAGCTGAGGGCAAACTGACATTACCTATGATCTATGCAATTAAAAACGGGGATGCCGTCCAAACCGAATTCTTAGAATTGGCACTATGCAACGGCGAAGCCGTCGCCCAAGTACGCGAAATACTAGAAGCAACTGGCGCAATCGCCTACACTAGAAAGCAAGCACTGTACTATGCTGATCAAGCATACCGTAATCTACAACCTATACCTCCCTCTCCGTATAAAGAATCACTTAAGGCGTTAAGCCGATTTATTGTGCAGAGAACTTTATAGCTGCCGGCAGTATTGGTTATGTGTATCGCAGAGATTGATTCAGTTATCGCCGTTGGTCTAAGAGAAAACTATGCCGCAATAAAATAACAGATGGATTCAATCACACAAGCAGCATTGGGCGCAACGGTCGGTGGTATCGTCGCCGGCCGGCGTACTTCTAAAAAAATATTATTGTGGGGAGCGATTGCCGGCACGCTTCCTGATTTGGATATACTCTATAATTTTTTCACCAATGATGTGGGTCAGCTTGTTTCGCATAGAGGAGTGACGCACTCGTTTATTATTGCACCAATAGCAGCCTATTTATTCTCTAAATTATTCTTCCGTATTGCGCCGCGTAGCGGATTATCGTCTCGGCAATGGTTTTGGCTGTTCTTTTGGTGTTTCACCACGCATATCTTGATAGATTGGATGACCGTCTACGGTACACAAATCTTCTACCCATTGAGTCGCTATCCTTACGCGCTTTCAAGACTATTTATCATTGATCCTTTTTATACAATACCACTGATTGTCGGACTCGCATATTTTGTGATATCAAAGGCACCTGTTATGAGCCGCCGTAGTGTTTTAGTGGCAACGGCCACACTGACTAGTTTTTATATAGTTGCTGCAATTACATTCGGAACATACGCAAACCACCGTTTTGAGGAAGCACTGGCTCGGCAAGAAATAAATTATCGGCAAATGCAAACCTACGCTGCTCCCTTTAATATTCTAATTTGGCGCACTATCGTCATCACTGAAGACGGTAGCCTAAATGCCTGGTATTCTTTATTGCATCCGAATAAAGCAATCGTATTTAATCGCACTGATGTGCATCCTGAGCGAACGAAGTTAGATACATTTTTAGCCAGCAACACTGACCTCGCTAAGTTGAAGCGTTTTTCCAAAGGTTTTTATCGCTATGTCGAGGTCGCCGAAGGTATTCAATGGATAGACTTGCGTTTCAGTGCTGGTGGCATGTACCCATTTCGCTATTTAGTTGCAAAACGCGATGCTACAGGCGAACTGCAACCGCTGCCAACTGCTAGGCGCGTTGAGGTTAAAAGGCGGCCGTCAATAAAGGTGATTTTTGACGAATTATACAAACACATCTAACAAAATGCTCTCCATTTGCTAGGGCAAACTAATGGTTGCGTGATTTAATAGATCTCCTTCTGTGCTTTTTAGCTTCATCCATTAACCTTGTTGTAAGTTATAGTTTTGTAAGTTATAGATTGTATAAAATAGTTTTTCTTATGATGTTCATAGGTGTGGTTGTTTACATGGAATTGACCCTCGTCAATATTACCGCGATGCTGGCGATCAGAGTAGGCTATGGTGGCATCCTTCTTGATTTCGGTACTGTCGATTTCAAATATTTCAATCACATCCTTATTGTCCTATGTTGATGTCAATGATGCGGTCTCTAAATGGGTCACTTTTCACTACATGCAATTTCCTTGATTCTGTTTTTCATAGTGTGAAAATAGGCTTCATTATTCTCAAAGCCTATATATCTTCTATTTTTGTTGATCGCTGCGATGATTGTGCTACCACTGCCAGCAAAGCAGTCGAGCACAACATCACCTTCGTTACTAAATATATTCAATATCCTGTCCATTAGCTGCAAGGGCTTTTGTGTCGGATGATTGACTCTTTCCTTACTCCAAGGAACGATCGGAGAAATATCCGTCCATACATTGGACATGGCTCTGTATTCGTTGCCATTTTTCCTTCCTATAGTTCCGCCAGTTTTCTTTTTTATATTGGATGAGATTTTGTTATAAGTATAGCTATTTTTATCGTTGACAAACCACAGTATATCTTCTCTGGTCGACACAAGATTGGTTTTTGTTCCACGACCTTTAACTCGGTCGTAAATAATCCAATTTTTTAGATAAAAATGTTTGGATAGTTGGTTTATAGTTCTTGCAACATTAGACCAACCTTGAAACACCACTAAACTGCCGTCAGTTTTGATAATCCGCTTGAACTCTTTTGTCAGATAAGCCCAATTCAAATTGTCTTTCGCGTCCCACGGACAATCAGAATAACCTATTTCATAAGGAGGATCTGTTGCTATTAGGTCTACTGAGTTTCCTTTGACACATTTTAATAATTTCATGCAATCGCCTAAAACGATTTGATTGGTACTTATATCTCGTTGTTCTTTTTCTATCGCAGGTTGTTTAGCGGTGGTGTGGAATATCTCTATTTGCATAACCCGATTGTATTATTTACCAAGAGGTCTCACCGCTGCGACAAGCTAGCGGTGGTCCTAGTCACTGGGTATCCATTTGCCGTTGACTTCAAAGCGGGTTTGAGTCATATCGCCAGTGGTATCCATATCTACACATTCAACATCGAGCAGGCGCTTGAGTATATATGCTGCACTCAGTCCGACCATTTGATGATTGCTAGCATGTAGCGCAGTCAGCATACGGTCGGCGAGGATTTGGCAGCGTTGAACAGTGTTGGGGTGTTCTACCCATAGGCGGCTCATTTGCCAACCGCGATCCATATCGGAGTCCACTTTAGCGAAAAAACTTTCGCCTTCCTCCAGCATATCAGCGGGCACTTTAATAGGATAGCTGTCTTCACCGATAATAACTTTTAGTATTTTGATAGAACTCACTAGCCTGTAATTCGGTTAATTAATTTGTAGATGTCCATATCATACATCATTGGTGATAATTTCCGACTTGCGGGTTTAATTGCTTCACTATGCGATAAATTTTAGTGATAGAATAATTTTTCCATACTATCTAACTTTATGCCTTCAGTATTACGTATTGCAATACCCTCGTTATTGCCGACTTATTTGGATTATTTACCCAATTGGCAAAAAGTGCAACCAGGGATGCGCGTGAAAATTCCTTTACGCAATAAGCCATGTATAGGAATAGTAATCTCCAAGGCGCAAGACACCTGTGTGCCGAGCGCGAAGCTAAAGCCGATCATCCAAGTGATAGACGACGCAGCGATAATTCCGCCCGCTTTATTATTGCTCCTGCAGTGGATGTCGCAATACTACCATTACCCAATGAGTGCGGTTCTGAGAGTTACATTACCGCGTTTGGTGCGCGCAGCTAAATCGCTACCACCCGACACAGTAGAGATGTGGCGAGTACGGCGTAATAATTTATCTGCTACTGAACTTCCTAAACAAGCTACTAAACAACACGCGTTGCTTGAATGGCTGGGTAAACTGGAAGATGTTGATAAAACGCTATTGGACATGGAGTTTAAGAATTGGCGCACTCCGTTAAAGGCTCTGGAAAACAAAGGTTTGGTTGAGTGCCGCCGTGTTCAGATAAAAATACAAGCACCGAAAGTGTCTCCAACTTTGCGCTATCGGCTGAATGACGAGCAACAACACGCGGTTGATGCGATACTTGCCGCCGCTGATGGCTTTTCCTGTACTTTGCTTGACGGTGTAACAGGTAGCGGCAAGACTGAGGTTTACCTAGAGCTTTGTGAGCATATTGTTAAGCAGCGCAAGCAAGTACTCGTTTTGGTGCCGGAGATTGCCCTAATAATGCAAACGGTAGCCAGATTTAGAGCTCTTTTTGGTCAATGGGTGCAAGTTTTTAATTCAAGCTTAACCGATAGCGAGCGTCTACGCACCTGGGGTTTTGCTCTGGACGGCACCGCGCAGGTCATCATCGGCACACGTTCGGCGTCATTTTTACCATTTAAGCGACTAGGTTTGATTATTGTTGATGAAGAACACGATAAATCCTACAAACAATTAGAGTCATTGCGCTACCACGCGCGTGATGTTTCTATCAAGCGTGCGCAACTTGAAAATATTCCGATACTGCTGGGTAGTGCGACGCCGTCGCTTGAGACTTTGCATAATGCATCATCCACTCGCTATAAACATCTACGGCTGATGCATCGGGTCGGTGGTGCGAGGATGCCGCAGTTTCGTATCATAGATGTGCGCGGCCAATGGCTTGACGGTGGTTTATCCAAATCATTGGTACGAATGATAGCGGCGCGTTTAGACAAGCAAGAACAAGTCTTACTATTTGTTAACCGCCGTGGCTATGCCCCGATTATGTTATGTCGCCAGTGCGGTGCGGTCTTGGAATGTCCGCATTGCGACGCGCGTCTGGTTTACCATAAGCTTATCAACAAGCTAGTGTGCCATCACTGCCATTCAAAAATGGCGCTACCACAGCAGTGTCCGGAATGCCAATCACAAAAATTGGAGCCGATAGGGATTGGTACTCAGCAAATAGAAGAGAAGATCCGCACCTTTTTCCCTGATGCACGGGTGCTTAGAATAGACACAGATGCAGTTCATCGTAAAGGTATGTTATCCGAATACTTAGAACAAATTCATTCACGACAAGTGGATATCATTGTCGGCACACAAATACTGACTAAAGGTCATCACTTACCGGCACTCACCTTAACTTGCATTGTTGATGTAGACCAAGGGTTATTTTCGGTTGATTTTCGTGCTACTGAACGATTAGCACAACTGATCATACAAGTAGGCGGCCGTTCGGGTAGAGGCGATATAGGCGGTGAAGTAGTTCTGCAAACTCACCAACCACAACATCCCTTATTACATAATTTACTACATAAAGGCTATGCTACGGTATCGTCGCAACTACTGAAGGAGCGCCAACAGATAGAGATGCCACCCTACAGTCGTTTAACTTTACTTCGTGTAAAAGCACGACGACTGGATCAGAATATTGCATTCTTACAAGCAGTTGAAAAACATGCAAAATCTCTAGTGCGGAACACACGAGTGCGTGTCCATCCACCGATAGCGGCGATAATGGAAAAGAAGGCGGGCTATTACCGTGCCGGCATGCTATTTCAGGCACCGCAAGCAAGCGACCTAACCCGCTATATCGCGATACTTATAGCAAAGATAGAGACGCTATCTATGAGCAAAACCGTCAATTGGCATTTTGATGTAGATCCTCTGGAGGTTGACTAGAGGCTAAGCGATTATAATTTATTGGTTTTGACCTGCGGTTTGAACTATCTCGTTAGGGGATTTTAATCACCTTGAAATCAGTTCTGTATCTGACTACATTGCCCTGCCAAGCACAGGTTTTTTTAATACTTACAATATTAGTATGTTTTTAATAAACCATCGTATTATCTGCAGAGCGGTTCATAATTCTCAATGTAAGCAACGAAAATAAACGGATAAAACTGCTACAATGTAAAAATGCATATAAAAATTAAACAGTGGCTCAACAACGCCCTAGAAGTCCTGCAAACAAAGAAAGTTTTATCGACGGTGATGGATGCCGAAGTTCAGTTGACGCGCGAAAGTTCTCACGGCGATTATTCCAGCAATATCGCGTTGATGCTTGCGGCTAGTGCAAAGTTATCGCCGCTCGATTTGGCAGAAAAAATCGTTACCGAATTACCGCCATCGGATCTCATTGCTAAGGTCGAGACTGCAGGTCCTGGTTTTATCAATTTTTATCTAAAAGAGAAAGCCTACTCAGAGGTGATGGTAGAAATCGTCAGACTAGGCGCCCAATACGGCTGTGCACCAGCCGCTAGTCGCGGTCGCGCATTACTGGAGTTTGTTTCAGCAAATCCTACCGGACCTTTACATATTGGGCATGGGCGTAGCGCCGCATTTGGTGTTGCCCTGGCCAATATACTAACCGCTAGCGGCTATAAAGTAGAGCGCGAATATTATGTTAACGATTGCGGTAGACAGATGGAAGTATTAGCTTTATCAGTGTGGCTGCGTTATCTGGAACTTTGCGGTTTAGAGGTTACATTTCCGGCTAAAGCTTATCACGGTGATTATATATGGGATATGGCGGCCGAACTGCATCGTCAACAAGGACAGCGATTTCATGTTGCTGACTGGCACCCCTCAACACCGGCCCAGCAAGACGACGATGCTCTGGAGAGACATCTGGACTATTTGGTCGAGCGCATGAAACTTTTGCTCGGCACTATGCTCTATACGAGTATCTATGCGGATGCGTTGAATATGATGATGAAATCGATTAAGAATGAGCTCAAGCTGTTCGGCACCATTTATGACAACTGGTTTCACGAGTCATCGCTACTTGCCGATAGGCGAATAAGCGATGTCATTAAACAGTTGGAGGCGAGTGGCACATTGTATGAGAAAGACGATGCACATTGGTTTCGCTCTACCAAGTACTACGACGAAAAAGACCGAGTGTTGGTTCGCTCTAATCATCAAACAACTTATTTTGCCGCCGACATCGCATATCATCTAGACAAATATAAAAGAGGCTACGACCTCATCGTTAATATCTGGGGCGCCGACCATCACGGCTATGTGGCACGGTTGCGATCAGCAATGGCTGCTTTGGGGTTGGATGTCGATAGACTGCATATCATATTAGTACAGTTCGTTAACCTGTATAAGGGGGATCAAAAGATAGCCATGTCTACGCGTGGTGGACAGTTTGTTCCGCTTTCTGAGATTAGAAAACAGATAGGCGGCAATGCGATGCACTTATACTATATGATGCGCAAGCATACTCAGCATATAGACTTTGATGTTGAATTGATGAAATCCCAAAGCAACGATAACCCAATTTATTATTTGCAATATGCACATGCCAGAATTTGTAGCGTGTTCAAGCAAATGGAAAAGCAAGGCTATAGTTACTCTATCCATACTATTGAACCCCATCTATTAGACAAGGCCGAAGAACGAGCATTGATGAAGTTGCTAATCCGCTACTCGTCGGTATTATCGTCGGCAGCGGATGCCAGAGAACCTCAAATATTGCTTGAATACTTGCGTTTATTGGCAACGGAGTTTCACGGTTACTATAATCACTATCGCTTTTTGGTCGATGACGAAGCACTACGCAACTCTCGCTTGGTATTAGTTGCTGCAGTGCGTTGCCTATTATTCAACGGACTGACTATGCTGGGAGCATCGGCTCCCGAACAAATGTGAAGTACTGATGGGCATTAAAGACTACAAATCACCGGCATCTACTGCTGTGCATCCACCGACTAAGAAAAAAGTCAAAAGTAAACGTATAGATAAGAAGACAACCGCTGTTTTTATTGTCGGCTACCTACTGGGTGTGCTTAGCTTGGGTGTCGTTTTCATGAATTATCCGAATAATAACCATATTGATACTCCTAATGTGCAAGCTGAACAACCTGTTGCGGTGGAAAATACCGAAGAAAAGCAACCACCACCTGTTCTAACCTCCACTCCAGAGGAGACGACCTCAGACTTTCAGTTCTACGAACAGCTCAGCAAATTTGAATTTGCCGATCCGGTTCAAACCGCCCCTGACAGCGATGAGTTTAACCAACTACTCCTTCTAGAAAAAACTAATCAAGCAACCGCACAAAACCGCGAAGCCAACCTTGCAGATAAAAAAGAAACGCCTAATCGTTATATTATACAAGCCGGCACTTTCAGTAATGAACAAGCAGCGCAAGACCAACGGCGCAAAATTATAGATTTAGGCTACAAAGAAACTCACATTTTCCGATTGGCGTACGATCAGAAAAAACATTATAGAGTATGGTTAGGACCGTACAGCAATTTAACGGAAGGCACCAAGGTAGCAAACGCACTCAAGTCTGCACACATAGAAGTTATGCTACGAAACACTCTAAAAAAATTTAATCCGCAAGAAAAATAATCCATACAGTACTTATGCTCAGTACCTATGCTAAATAAAATCGTCCATTTGCTTTCGTCGGATGATTTATCCGCAATCAACGAATTGCTCAAGAGAGCCCATTTCGTAGACGGCCGCTTATCAGCAGGTAAGTACGCCAAACAAAATAAACACAACCAAGAGGTCTCAAGCGACGATGCTATCCTAAAGCAACTCAACGCAATTATTATGCCCAGACTAGTCGCTCATCCCGACTATCGTGCCATTGCGTTGCCGAACAAAATCGCCGAACCCTATTACGCAATGTATCGCGTAGGCGATTATTACGGCGACCACACCGACAACCCTGTTATGGGTAACTCGCCGTACCTATACCGCTCAGATATCGCAATGACTGTCTTCCTAAACAACCCTGATGAATACGACGGTGGTGAACTACTCATCGGCACACTCGCAGGAGACTATACACAACGAATCAAATATCCTGCCGGTGATGCTGTGCTATATCCGGCAACAACTACCCACTGCGTAGCGCCTGTTACCCGTGGATACCGTATCGTAGCAATAACCTGGATACAAAGCCTAATCCCCAATCCTCAGCATCGCATGTTGCTTTATCGCTTAAACAAAATACAAAACCGTATAAGCACCACAGCCCCAGACTCCGCAGAGGTCAAAGAACTGGAATGGATCTATACCAACTTATTTAGAATGTGGACACAGGTATGACCGCCGCGATGAAGAACCGCTTAAGCCAAATCATTGTAATATTAAGGCTAGGTTTGGACTACTAGGGCTTTGAACCTACTTCGCTATGTGCCTCGTCGACTATATCCATTGCAATTTTCATATAATCCTCACTATAACCGTGTAGCTCAGATTGTTCGTCAGGCTTGAAATACTCTTTCATAGAGACTCCTGAGGTTTGTTCTGTTTCGATGAACTTTTTCTGCATCTCTATCAACTGCTTAATTTTTTCCTGCTTTGTCATTTTCTCTACCTATCTATAAAATAAAAAGTTTAGGGTATTAATAATAGCA
This sequence comes from Chromatiales bacterium, assembly GCA_014323925.1. Taxonomy (NCBI): domain Bacteria; kingdom Pseudomonadati; phylum Pseudomonadota; class Gammaproteobacteria; order Chromatiales; species Chromatiales bacterium. The sequence continues at coordinate 64,430 of JACONC010000003.1, forward strand.
GATATTGAGGGAAAATATAGTAGGGTGTGTCACGAAGGCACTCGTAGTACTCGCAAAAAACTTGCTTTACTTTTTAATTTTTGTATTATAGGGAGTTTATCACACAGCTATTAACCAGCGCTAGAAACCAATTAAAGAATAAATATGGAAACTTTCCCACAATTGCTAATCCATCAAGCAGAGACGCGTGCGCGCTCGCCGGCGGTACGCGTTAAGCAACTTGGTTTATGGAATATATATAGCTGGGGTGATCTCGCAAACCGGGTGCAGAGCCTGGCAAATGGTTTTATGGATATGGGTATTCGCAAAGGTGATAAAGTCATTATGGTCAGCGACAATACTCCTGAAGTCGTCTTGATGTCCTCTGCACTTCAAGTGTGTGGGGTTATTGCTGTGCCGCTCAATGCAAATGCATCGGATGAACTGTTGGCTTATGTTATTAAGAGTTTAAATATCCAATATGCTTATGCACACGATCAGCAACAAGTGGATATGCTGTTGGCTGCACAGGACAAGTCGATCAAATTGAAAAAGATTTTTTATGCGCAATCGCGTGGTTTGGCTAATTACGATAAGAATTTATTGCAAGATATAGAGGCAGTGTGCGCCAAAGGTGATGAATATTCGGCGTCTCACCCGGATGCTTTTAGGTCTGCTGTTGATGCTACTAAAACCGAAGATACAGCATTTATATTTTTGTCTTCTGGCACCAGTTCCGAACCTAAATTGGTACCGTTGAGTTATGCGAATATACTACATATTGCGCGCTACATTGTTGAGGTAGAGAACATCACCGAAGACGATGGACTACTGTCGTTTGTTCCGATTGCCATGCCGGCCAGTTTCATATACGGACAAGCAGCTTCTTTCCTATGTGGCTTTTGTGTGAGCTATCCAGAGAGTAGCGAGACGGTTTTAGAAAACCTGCGCGAGATAGGACCCACATTGCTTTTTGCTTCTGCGCATGTGTATAAATATCTAGCGACTTTGATTCATAATAGAATTACATTTGCCAGTAAACTGACCCGCAGGCTATACAACCGCTATTACGAAAATGCCCCAGTGGGAGAGACTTCTTTAATTGGTAGTTTATTAATCACCGAACCAATTAAAAATGTATACGGTTTCAGCCATCTGCGGGTGGCGGCGACTAGCGGTGATGCAATTAGCGAAAAGGTTTTCAACTCGTTTCGTAAATTAGGAATAAATATAAAACAAATATATGGTTGTGCTGAGACTGGTGGTGTAATTGCTATGCAAACTGCACAAGAAAAGGAAGCGCATTCGGTAGGACACACGATAGCTGGTAGCGAGATTAAAATTGCTGCTGACGGTGAGATTTTGTGCAAGGGACCTAATATCTTTAAGGCATACACCGACGGCACTTCGGATACCATAGACGACGAAGGCTGGTTCCACACCGGCGATTTAGGAATGATAGAAGGCAATGAGTTATATGTTAAGGATAGAAAAGAACTGGTCAAAGATTTAGGCGGCGGCAAGAAATTAATGCCTAAAATTATAGAGAACAGGATCAAGTCGTCTCCTTACATACAAGATGCTTATGTGTGGTCGCCTGACGATACTAGCGTTTGCGCATTGATTGTCGCCGACGAGCATACGGTTGGATATTGGGCGGAGTATCACGATGTGCGCTACACTGGTTATCAAGATTTAGTTTCTCAAAAGGAAGTTGAGGAACTCATAACTGCGCAGTTAAAAGACGCCACTGATGCACCGCAAACCGGTAGCGAACAAGCTCCTCTGCAACACTTCGTCCTGCTCAAAAGAGAATTTTCTGCGACTTTGAGTGAATTGACTTGGACGAATAAATTATGCCGTCATGTAATAGAGAAAAATTTCTCAGCGATATTAAACGGGATAAAAGATAAAGCAGCTATGATTAAGTATAATGACCCGATAACCGGCGCAGATATTGATTATAAAGTTTGCAGATTATAAACATTAAGACGATGATAAGGATAGAGTGGCAAAAGCAATGAGCAAAGAAGTCTTCATGAGCGTTGAGAATGTAGACTTATCGTTCAAGGGTGTTAAGGCAATCACTGATATAAGCTTTAATGTGTATAAAGGTGAAGTGTGCTCGCTGATTGGTCCTAACGGTGCTGGCAAAAGTTCGATGCTCAATGTCATAAACGGAGTGTATACCCCGCAAGCAGGACGAATCATATTTGATAATAAAGTGTATAAGCGTACGCGCCCGCATAAAATGGCGGTCGACGGTATTGCGCGGACTTTTCAGAACATTGCATTGTTCCAGGGTATGACGGTGCTGGATAACATCATGACCGGATGCAATCTAAAAATGAAATCTACTTTTTGGGAGCAGGCTTTTTTCTACGGTCGTCCGCGTCGTGAGGAGATAAAACATCGTCGCAGGGTAGAGGAGATTATCACTTTCTTGCAGATCGAGGCGATACGCAACACACCGGTCAACAAGCTCGCCTACGGTTTGCAAAAGCGCGTAGAGTTAGGCCGTGCATTGGCTATGGAACCCAAGTTGTTGTTGCTTGATGAACCTATGGCAGGTATGAATTTAGAGGAAAAGAAGGATATGTCTTGCTTTATTGGGGAGATCAATCGTGAATTAGGCACCACCATTGTTTTGATAGAGCACGATATGAGTGTGGTGATGGATATATCAGATCATGTTATTGTTATGGACTACGGTAAGAAGATCGGCGATGGTACTCCTGACGAAGTGCGCAACGATAAAGCAGTCATTGAGGCTTATCTAGGTGTCAGCCACGAAGTATAGATTAACGCAGAGTAGATAGAGATGTTGTATTTTACTGAAGTAGTTATCAGCGGTTTATTAACCGGTGTTATGTATTCTCTGGTCGCTATCGGTTTCGTATTGATTTACAAGTCATCTGGAGTGTTTAACTTTGCCCAAGGTACGATGCTACTGTTCGCCGGTTTGACATTTGTTAAATTAACCGAGCAAGGGGTATCGTTTTGGTATGCTTTTGTGCTGACTATGGGTGCGATGATTATGATGGGCATACTCATCGAGCGATTTATCATGCGTCCTTTGGCGAATCAATCGTTACTCTCTCTATTTATGGCGACCGTCGGCTTGAGTATCCTTTTAGAGGGAGCCTCTCAGGGCATATGGGACTCGGCAGTGCATGGGCTTAAGCTAGGCGAGTTTCTCGGCGACGAAATAGACGCCGAGCTTGCCTGTCAGAGCGGGCTGATCTCTTGTATATATGCAAAATTTATCAATTTACTAGCAACGCTCTTATCACCCAATCCGATATTTTTAAGTGATTATATAGAAGGTTTCGATGTGCTGATAGGTGCTTTTGATATCTTTGCCGCGATCGTTGCTGGCACGATGATCATAGGTTTGTCTATCTTTTTCCAAAAAACCAAAACTGGTATGTCGTTGCGGGCGGTGTCCGATGATCACTTGGCGGCGATGGCGGTTGGTGTGCCTTTGTCTCGTATATGGTCAGTGGTATGGGCTGTAACCGGTGTGATTGGTCTGATTGCTGGCTTGCTGTGGGCGGATCGCATCAGTGTATCATTCACCTTAACGCAGGTCGTGCTAAAAGGCTTGCCGGTGATACTGATTGGCGGATTGACTTCTATACCCGGCGCAATCATAGGTGGCTTTATCATTGGGGTTTCGGAAAAACTAGGTGAAGTCTATGTTGCCGAATGGTTTGGTGGTCAGGGCATAGAGAACTGGTTCGGCTATATGGTTGCTATGATATTTATTCTGATCAGGCCGGCCGGTTTATTCGGTGAAAAGGAAATTGAAAGAGTATAGGACAAGTTAAGGTAGCACTATGTTTTACAGAGAAACCCGTAATATTGTTTCTGATTATACCGCCGATCGCAGCATGATCCCGTTGCGCCAAGACCGCTGGTTCTTGTATGCGTTTATGTTTTTTATATTATTCATCGTGCCCTATATCGCCGATGATTATTGGATGGGAGCTATTTTAATTCCGCTGTTGGTATTTTCTCTCGCCTCGCTAGGTTTGAATCTGCTAACTGGATATACTGGGCAGCTATCGTTAGGTTCAGGCGGCTTCATGTTACTAGGAGCGGTGGCTACCTTTAACTTCCTATATCGCTTTGACGGGCAGAACATTCCTTTTGATATGCCTCTGCCGATGGCACTGTTCTTTGCTGGAGTTGTCACTGGTCTGGTGGGTGTTTTGTTTGGTTTGCCGAGTATCAGGATCAAGGGATTTTATCTAATCGTCTCGACACTGGCGGCACACTTTTTTATTTTATGGTTTTTCAATTCTTATCGTTATTTCGTCAATTACGATCACGCCGGTGTCGTGCTGTTGTCATCCAGATACTATGAAATCACTTGGCTACAATTTAACCCGCAGAACTATTACTTGCCAGAATTGACCACTCTGAATCTAAATACCTATATAGGCAAATACTACTTGGTGCTAATCACCGTAATTATCCTTACCCTGGTTGCTAAAAATTTAGTACGTAGTTCGATAGGTCGTAACATGATGGCAGTGCGCGATATGGATATAGCTGCCAGCGTAATAGGTATACGCGTGGGTGCCACCAAGCTCATCGCATTTTTTATTAGTACCTTTTATATCGGTGTTGCTGGTGCTTTGTTTTCTTTTTCGTACACCACCGATATCAATTTGCGCACGCACGAACTGGATAGAGCGTTTCAGATATTATTTATGATCATCATCGGTGGTCTAGGTTCTATTGCCGGTTCATTTATGGGCACCGCCTTTGTTTATATGTTTGATATAGTCATCAGTCTGATAGGCGACAGGATATTCGGCGGTGCGTTCAACTCTGCGTTTGTAGAAAATCTAGGCAAGGTGATTACCGGCGTCGTCATCATCATACTCCTAATTAAAGAGCCGGGTGGCTTCGCCGCACTATGGGGACGTTATAAAGAGAAGCTGCGTACTTGGCCGTTCCCGCACTAATCTATCCGTTTGTAAAAAACAAAACACTTTCTGCGTAGAGACGAATCCCTCTCATAGCATCCCTTTAGGATATGGTATTTAGTACAGGGCATTTAGTATAGGGCGGAGTCTCCGAGAGACCCTGCCGCTTGTATATGAGCGACCCCCAATGATCGCCGAGCAAGTGTGTTCATGCGCCGATTCGTGCTGTACGCTATCACTCAATATTGATGATCAGTAGATTAGTTGCTGCGCAATGAGTATGGGTGCGCTCCCGGCGGAGTGTATGCGAGTTTTGTATGAGAGGAATGACCGATAGTTACCGCTACGGTGGGTTACACGATTAATGCACGCAAACGTATCATTTTATTGTGCATCTTATAATAATAAACTACCGTATAGAATAGGACAGCTCTTACATAACGGCGGGTTTCGGTAAACGGTATTGTTTCTATCCAAATATCGGCATCGTCGACAGGAGCTTTTGCTTGCCATTGTTTTACGCGGTGATATCCAGCATTATAAGAAGCGAGTGCCAATTCCCACTTACGGTTGTTAAGCAAGTATACCCTATTCAAATAATGGCTTCCTAATTGTATATTTAGCTTGGGCTTCAGCAGGGCCCAAGTGGAAGGATGTTTTAATCCTAAGCGCTTTGCCGTTTTAGCGGCAGTGGCTGGCATCAACTGCATCAAGCCTAATGCACCAGCCGATGATTTGACATCTGCCATAAATGCGCTTTCCCGACGCATCACCGCATACAGCCAATGCTCGGAAAGGTCGACTATACTGGCCTGTTGGGCAACAATATCGCGATATGGCATGGGGAAGCGTAATTCTAGTTGTTGGTGCCAAAAGCTCTTGTCGGCGAGTGCTTCTATGACACAGGTAGCCTGCCCCCATTGCCTGCATAGTAAAGCAGTAGCAATACGTTCGTCTTTGTTCAGGCGTGGTAGTAAATAAAACAGTTCTCGTCTAGCGTCAAATATACGCCCAATACTAAAAAACTCGTAAGTTCGTTTCATCGCTGCCAGATCTTTCGTCTGATTTATGATGCGCGGTTCAACTATCGGCAGTTTGGTTGAAAGCGCATATGCTTGATTGACACGATCGGCAGCCAAGTAACCATAATAGCTTGCCTCGGATGCAATATCTTTCCATATCATTTTTGCTTCTGTACGGTTACCCAATTGTTCCAGCGCCCGCGCTTTCCAGTAAAGCCATCGGGTGTTTGTGCGGTCTTGATGATCTAAAGCGGCGATGGCAGCCAGTACATTCTTCCACTTCTGCAACCTCAGTGCACACCGTATGTGCCAGTAATTCGATTCTTTATCTGAATGCTTTATCAACGATAAATAACCCAGACCTATTTCGGGTTTTAATTGCCGGCAAGCGGCGATTCCTAATGCTGTGCTGGCCTGCTCGTATAGCGAGGCATAAGACCTAAAACGAGGCTTTAGATTTTGCCACACAGCATGCGCTTTGTTTAAGTCTTGAGCCTGCGCTTGCGACAAGCTATATAAAAGTATTTGATGTAACAAAGCTGAGTGTGTTTGATGGTCAGCTATTCTGGCAAGTGCTCTGAATGGGTGGTAATGCCCCTGTTTCAGCAAAGCATACCAAAGACGGTAGTCAGTATTTAATTGTCTCGCCAGATAATCGGCAAGTCCTATATTATTATTTTTCACCACCAGTATTATTCTTTGCCATATCAAGTTTTGGTCTATCACTTTGGTTTTCTTGCCCCACTGGAAAATCGGGTCGCACTCCGTAGGTTGAGAAAAATCAACTAACCATAGCTGCCGAGTTAAATCGCGTAATTCAGTCACCCGCTTTGCGTGCAACAGACTCTGGGCATAGAAACACATCAGTTCATTATTTAAGTATTGCTTGTTATTGCGATAGTATCGTGCAAATAACTGCTTATTATTTTTAGCTGCTAAATATTGCAACCATTTATAGCGTAGCTTATCGGCGATTGGTGTGTTGTCGTAGCGGCTTAGAAAATCGTCGATCGTCTCAGGTTGAAGATAAGCAAAACGTTTGCGCATGTCCGTATAAAGCAGATAAGGATATAACGGATAATTGCGCAACGAATTTTGGAATTGCAAAAATCGATTTCGCTGCCCTTGTTTGAGTGCTTGTTCGGTCTTCAGGTACAGAGCTCTTTGCTTTTCCAAGGTACTGGCGGCAAGAGCGTTCTGGCAGATAAAAACGAGCATAAAACATATAATGTACCCAGCGGTAATGCTTTGTTTGCTCATTCTTGTTTTAATTTTTTATTAATGCCGGTAGTAGACAATCCTTTTATATAATCTAATATCACAACTTGCCCTCCGTATCCGGTTATATGTTGGTAACCGTCTACTTCTTCAGCCTTATAATCGCCACCCTTAGTGAGAATATCAGGTGATATAGCCTCTATTAACGCCTGCGGGGTAGCATCCGAAAAAGGAATGATCCAATCAACCATACGCAATTCAGCCAACACGCTGAGCCGATGTGTCAAATTATTAATCGGACGGCTTTTCCCTTTGATGAGTCTTACTGAGTCGTCATCGTTTATTGCTAAAATCAAACAATCTCCTAAAGATGCGGTTTGCCTGAGCGTATGAATATGTCCGGCGTGTAATATATCAAAACAACCGTTGGTCATCACAATGCGCATACCTTTACTGCGTGCTTTTTCAACTTTTTTCAGCAAATCATCTAAATCATAGATAACTTTGGTGTAAGCTTCACGATGCAAGCCAGATTTTAATTCCTCGTAGTCCACCGTTGCGGTGCCGGACTTGGCGACCACTAGGCTTGCTGCTTGATTAGCAAGGCGCATGGCGTCGACCAAAGACCAGCCGACCGCATAAGCGGTTGCTAATACCGCAATCACCGTGTCACCGGCGCCAGTGACATCATAGACTTCTCTAGCTTGTGCTCGGCGGTGATGGATATGCTCGGCGTCTTCCAAAAGCGACATGCCGTCTTCTCCGCGCGTCACGAGCAATGCCTGTAGCGATAAATCTTCTTTGAGCTGCAAGCCCAGTTTTTCTAGAGTGTCCAAATCATCGCACTGCCCTACTATGTTTCTGAACTCGGCATAGTTCGGAGTTAATACGGTTGCACCTTTGTAGCAGAGAAAATTTCTCTGTCTGGGGTCAACGAATACTGGTTTATTTGCTTGGCGGGCAATGGCAATCAATTCTTGTGCCTCCCGCATAGCCCCAATAGCGTAGTCGGATAACACCACGACATCTACTTTGCGTATGTATGATTCATAACATTTAATAAGCGATGCGTACTCGGCATCGCTATACGAACCTCTTTCGTCATCTAACCGTAGCAGTTGCTGATTTTTGCAGAGTATTCTGGATTTAACGATTGTGCTAGCATTTTCGCTCTCTATCAGCTCGCCTTGTACTGCATGATCGGCTAATAATTTCCTAATATGTTTTCCTTGCGCATCTTGTCCGATGAAACCGATTAGCGTTGTCTGTGCGCCTAAAGCAGCGACATTGGCAGCAACATTGGCAGCTCCGCCAGCACTTTCCTTTATTGTGCGGGTGACTAACACTGGCACTGGCGCTTCGCGCGAAAGTCGCGAAGTTTCACCTTGTATATAACGGTCAAGTATTGTGTCGCCTACAACTAGGACGCGAGCTTTAGAAAAATCCACTGAACCAATTATCCCGACAGCTATGTGTCATTAAATAAATGTTAAGTAATCTTGGTATTTTTTATTGCGCCCACCAACCACATCGTTGTATAGTGCTTGCAACTTCTCAGTAACAGGGCCGCGTTTGCCATCGGCGATACAGTGTTCGTCTATCTTGCGTACCGGAGCGACTTCGGCTGCGGTGCCGGTAAAAAACACCTCGTCAGCTATATAGGCTTCGTCTCGGGTAATTTTTTTCTCTACCACATCCATCCCCAATTCATTGGTGGCAAGTTCTATGATGGTACGCCGAGTAATACCGTCCAGCACACAGCCTAGCTCAGGTGTGTAAATAACACCGTCGGAAAGAATAAAGATATTTTCGCCGCTACCCTCGGCGAGATAGCCATTCACATCGAGCATTAACGCCTCGTCGTAGCCATGCTGTTGCGCCTCCTGTAGAGCGAGCATAGAATTGATGTAATAGCCGTTCGCTTTTGCTCTACACATAGCAGTATTCACCGCGTAGCGGGCGATAGAAGAGACCTTAACGCTAATGCCGCGTTGCATATTCTCTTCACCTAGATAAGCCCCCCATTGCCACGCTGCTACGATGCCGTGTACTTTTAATTCTTTGGTATGCAAGCCCATACCTTCTGCTCCATAAAAAATCATCGGGCGTATATAAGCGCTGTCTAGCTTATTTTTTATCAGTACTTCTTTTTGTGCTGCATTCATTTGTTCGGGTGTATAAGGCATGGTTATACCCAGCATCCTTGCCGAGTCAAACAACCTCTTGGTATGGTCTTGCAAGCGAAAAATTGCTGTACCTTGCTCAGTCAGATAAGCTCTGACGCCCTCAAAGACCCCCATCCCGTAGTGTAGGGTATGCGTTAATACATGGACACGCGCCTCTCGCCATGGCACAAAATTTTCATCGTACCATATCCAACCGTCTTTATTTTCCATTAAAAAACTCCTTCTTTGCTTCCTTCTTTAATTTTTTGAAATATTATAGTACTATTATTAGCCATAGAGTTAGATGTGCAGGGTGGAGGACTGAAATTACTCTGCATATTTTATATTATTTTTTATCTATTTCTTTGTATGGCTGAAAAGATCGCTAAAACACCTCTTGGCATCCAATCCAAGCATACCGATTCAAAGCGCGCCCAAGGCCGTTTTTATACTTTAGGCAACCCTTTCACGCTCAAGCCGTTCCGCCGATGGGCTAAGCGTGCCGGCATACCTGGTGTGTGCATATTAGAGCCGTTTGCCGGTGCAAACCACATCATACATACGCTCAGCGATTTGGATTTGTGCAAAGACTTTATCTCCTATGATATTAACCCAAACAACAATGCGGTAAAAAAGAGGAACACTATAGAGCGCTTCCCTAAAGGCTACAAGGTCTGCGTTACCAATCCGCCATGGCTGGCACGCAACTCGGCAACACGCAGAGGTTTGCCGTATCCCCAAACAGCGCACGATGATCTCTATAAACACTGTTTGGAGCTCTGCCTGCATAATTGCCGATATGTTGCTGCACTTATCCCCGCTAGTTATCTGCAAAGCGGGCTTTTCAGGGAACGGCTACATAGCTACATACTCTTGCACAAGACGATTTTCAACGATACCGAAAATCCAGTGTGTTTAGCACTCTTTGACAATAAAACAAATGGCAAAGTATGGATTTATGCCGATGACTGCTGTATCGGAACATTGAACGCACTGGAAAGTAGTTTACCCGAACCTAAGCGGGATAAAAAAATACGCTTCAATGACCCGAATGGTCAACTAGGGTTTATATCGTTTGACAACACCAGAGAACCCAGTATCAGGTTTTGTAGGAGTGCCGAAATCAAAGATTATCAGATTAAGCACTCGTCTCGATTTATTACTCGCATCGGCGGTGAGTTCAAAAACCTATCGGCACTCATTAAAAAACTAAACCGTAAAATAACATCGTTTAGGGAAGACACCGAAGATATATTCCTAACGCCTTTTAAGGGTATACGCAGTGACGGTCGTTATCGCCGCCGCATGGATTTCAATCTGGCACGGAGATTTATCAATAGCACCTGATATTGCTCAATAAAATATTTGTCTTTTGCAGGATATTTCATTTATACTGAGACCAATATTTTTTAGCACTATACTAAGGAGAGTAAATAATGAAGTTATGGTATGTACTTTTAATGATGACAGTTGCTTCCACTGTACAAGCGGCAGGGCATTGCGATAATCCGATTACAAAAGAACAGGTAATGGCTGCCCAGAGCAGCTGGGGACAAGCTATTGTTGCGATTGGAGCGGCTAGTGATGCTAGAGCCGCTGCACAAGACACACTAGATCGGCTCTATGCTTATGATGAGGGCGTTGTTCTTTTCAAACCTACTCTTGCCAGCGAGCACCCGTTCCGAGACACTGAAAAAACAGCACTATCTTATTTTGTTGGCGGCATTATTTCGGAAGATAAAGGCTTTGCACTGGCGCCGTATACCAATGTGCGCTTTGAGAATGAGGGGATTGTCACCTATTGCGACACGGCTTTGGCTATGGGCGAATACTATTTCACTAAAACTGATGGTGAGGAAATCAAGGTCGAATACAGCTTTGGCTACCTGCGCGGTAGTGATGGCAATTTAAAAATCAACCTACATCATTCTTCATTACCATACTCACCCAGCTAATAGAATCTGAGCAAACTGCTCACATCAGATGTGCCGATAGGCTCATTTTTAACTTGATATGTTTGTAGCGTAAACTTTTGACACAGTGACTCTATAAAAATCTAAAGTGCTATGATCGCCATTGAGATAGTCTAGAAAGATACTTTGATATCGCGGTGTTCTAAGCAAGGGAAACTACGTCTTAGTTTTGTTTGTTCATTTCTATTTATTTCGGCGATTGCCACTTGTTCGGCATTGCCCTGGATTTCGGTCACCACTCGCCCCCACGGTTCTACAATCGCACTATGTCCATAAGTGCTGCGGCCGTTCTCGTGCACGCCGACTTGGTCTGCGCCGATAACCCACGCTTGATTTTCTACTGCTCTGGCGCGTAGTAGCAACTGCCAGTGCGCCTCGCCAGTGTGTTTGGTAAATGCCGACGGCAAGACAATAATTTCAGCACCTTTATGCACCAGTAATCTAAACAGTTCAGGGAAGCGCAAATCGTAGCATATGGTGAGACCAATGCAGCCTAATGGTGTTTTTGCCACTATTGCCTCATTGCCCGACTTAAAAACCGACGACTCCCTGTAGCTTTCGCCTTTTTCTGGAAAATCAACATCAAACAGATGTATCTTGTTATAAGTGGCGATACACGCACCCTGGTCGTCGTAGAGCAAACAGGCGGCATAAACACGGGGATCGCCCTTGATGCGAACAGGTACCGTACCGCCTACTAGATATATCTGATGGCGCGTGGCTTGCTCGGCAAGAAAATCTTGTATCCTGCCTTGCCCCGGTTGTTCGGCGATATCCATTTGTGCATTTAACGACCTGCCCATAAAAGCAAAAGTTTCGGGCAATACCAGTAGGCGCGCGTCTGCATCCACTGCGCGTGCTATCAAATCAGCACAGCGTTTTAAGTTATCTGATAAGTTCGCACTGCTGTTCATTTGCAGTGCGGCGCATTTAAATTTTTCCATAGTTATACTCACAATGTCGGCTAAGATAGCATATCATAGTTCGTTCTTTAGAATCTGCGTTAATCAATATCGTGCAATAGCTATATCTCAATGTGGATATTAAAACGAGAGGAAGAGATAGATGAAAGCATGGACATTAATGTTGTTCCCCAAAAGAGGACAACAGACAATATCAATTTTGTTGAAATATTTATAATACTAATACTTGGCGGCATTAGTATGTGGATAGCCTGACTAGGTCTATATTTCGATAACCCCTTCTTTGTTATATTAGGTCTAGTATTCGCTACTAATTTTTGTGATAAATTACTTTCACGATAAAAAAGAAAAAATAAAAAAGAAAAGATAATACGTGGGGGAGAAGGAAAAATGACTAAAACGAGATTTTTTATTATAACTGCTATATCGTTTGTATTTATATATCCATCAACTTATCACAGTCGGCTATATGCCCAATCTACTGATCTTTTGCCATTGCACGCAACATCAAAGCCTACCCACGGTGGCGGTCAAGGTATAACGTTGAGTGACTACAATCTAATATTTAGAGGGTCTATGGAGGCGCAGGCCGATTTCTTTGTCGGACACGACAATCGCCAGTATATTGCTGGAGAAGGCTCTACCGGTGTATTTACGCGTCCGACACCTGGTACCAGCTCACAACGATTTCATATTCCTCGTGGCCGGCTGTCGGTAGACTGGTCTATGACTGAGAGGATAAAGTTCAGTGCGGGTTGGGCGAGCGATTTGTCCCGTCCGCACAACAGATACGGTAATCGCCTTGAGTATTTAGATAGGCTGTTTATAGAGTCCGACACGCAATACGGAACTTTGAGATTAGGCTATGACAAAGCGCCCTTCGGATTAGAAAAAATTGCTGCTCTGGACACCTTGCCTGTTGTTGAGAGGTCTATCTCAACCTATTACTTTAGCGGCTACACGCACTGGGGAGCAGAGGACGGTGGGCGACCTCCGGGTTATGTGTGTACTCCCTTGGGTATAGGCACGCGTAGGCACGGTATCTATTGGTATGGCGACGGCCCGCAGATTGGTAACGGTTCGCTTTCGTATCATTTGGCGTACACTCGTAACCCGTACAACCCCTTCTTCAGCTATCACAGCAGATATAGCAGACCACAAGGCCCCAATATATTCGGCGGCATTAGCTACAACACTGATAACCGGCAAGACCAGTGGTGGCGAGCGGGTATTAATATGTCCTATCTCAGATATGGAATCGCCTATTTTCCCATACAAGAAAGAGAGTATGCACCGTTGCACGCATTCAATCCTTATTTTATTTATAACACGGGTAACTCTATGTGGAGTGCAGAACTTTTTGCCAGCCACGGCAGACATGGTCAAATACAGGAGGGTAATTTTGTTGATGAAGAGCGTGCTGCTAGGCGGTCTATGCGCACTGACTCTTCCGAAGCACTGGGTGCTAATCTAACTTGGACTTATCAATTGCCGCAAGATTGGAGCATTAGTTCTCGTATATCTTATTTGGATACTGATGGTGCGGGAGGGACGAGTGCTTTTATACGCGACATCGTAGCCGGTGATCGCACCCCTATATTTCACGGTAATTTTGATAGAGCAGCCTCTTTCTATATCGGTTCTAAAAAGCGCGTCAACAAAAACCTGGAATTATTAGCTGGTTATGAATACATTACTCTGATGGACGACCTTGATTTTAATTTCTTCGTTGATGCTGATTCTGGCAACCAGATTGATATAGGCCGAGATCCAGACGGTAATGTTATTGAGCCTGCACAGGCGTTTGCCCTTAGAGGAGATGCGCAACGCGACATACATGTATGGCGCCTCAAACTGCGATTTTTGTTTTAAGAAATGAAGATGCTGGTTTTTAATATCCATCAATTTATAAAATTTCAATGTCTATGATATGGCATAACATTAAAAAGTGGCCTTTCAGATATCGGAAGATTTCTTTAGCATTAGCCGCTTTATTAGGTATATTATTCGCTGCCACATGGCAAATCAGCGGACTAGGTGACTTTCTGGAACTAGATGACCGTCTGAACAGTAGCCTAACCCTTTTACTTCTTGGACTTCCTACCTTTTTTCTCCTCTGGGTGTTCAGAACCCATGATGTGCAAAGACAACTCGATAAAACCCAAGAAAGTATTAACAATAGTACCTTTTTTGAATGTGCGCGTCTGCTAGCGGATGAAAAAACATTTTCTAAAAGAGCAGCACTTGAGCAGCTAGCCAATCTAAAAAATGAAACTGGTTTTAACAATGCAAGAATTGATTTGCTTACGAGCAAGATTTTTTTATCTAGAGGACTCCCAGCAGTACAAGAAAAAATGCCTGATTTTAGGTTGGCTCAATTCAAAAGCCTAGATCTTTCTCATTCAAATTTAAGCTATATCATTCTATGGAACGCTGATTTAAGGGGAGCTGATTTAAAGAGTGCTAAATTAATGGGAGCTGATTTAATGGGAGCTGATTTAAGGGGAGCTGATTTGAGCTGGGCTGATTTAACGGGAACTGATTTAAGCGACACTGATTTAAGGGGGGCTGATTTGAACTGGGCTGATTTAACTGATACTAATATGAAAGATGGTTACTATAATTCAGAAACTACATTCCCGACAGATTTTGTCCCTATAAAAGCAGGTATGATACCGAAACCAGATTAGGTTAATGGCTACTATATCCCAATCAGTTCAACTCCTTGCCAAAATTCAAACCCACAGCAACATCCTAGGTAGATCTTTTTATAATGCCTATCTTCAAAGGATGTGTATTACTCAAAAAATCAGCTGGGTTTATGCTGCAGCGTTTGGTAAAGAAAAAAGCAAGCATGCTATACTAGGAATAAGGGAGCAAAATAGTAGCACAAAAATGGCAAACACCAAGCAAACATTAAACTTGATTATTCATAATAATATGCGGGTAGGCTACAATACATACACTAATAATAATCCGTCTTATACTGGAGCGTATAGGCGGCATAAAGTAGTTAAGCACTCGACAAAAGAATATGTGAATGGCATGGCACACACCAATGGAATAGAAAGCGTGTGGGCGGTATTAAAGCGAGGCTACAACAGGACATACCATAATTGGAGCATGAAGCACTGCAAGAGATATGTAGATGAGTTTGTATTTAGACTGAGCGAAGGGAATTGTAAAGTAGACACGGTAGATAGGCTAGCTGCTATGGTTGACGCCAGTGGTGGCAAAAGTATAAAGTATAAAGAATTGCTAGATTAGCCACCATGCTTGCATTGTGGGACGGAACCAGGCAAGCCAGTCTGTTGAACAGGCTTAATGGGAAAGGAAAACACAAGTACTCTAGATATAACGGTTTGCCGTTGCGATACGCTGGTGGGAAAACCCTTGCTGTTGGACACATAATAGAGCATCTACCACCTAAGACTACTTCATTGGTATCTCCGTTTTTTGGTGGCGGTAGTGTTGAGATTGCCTGTGCTAAAGAATTAGGTATGAAAGTGAAAGGTTACGATGTGTTTAGTATACTAACAAATTATTGGCAAATACAGCTAAAGAAACCATTAGAACTATATAGCCATTTGCGTAAATGGAAACCAACAAAAAGTAGATATTCACAAGTAAAAAATAGACTTCGCAAACACTGGGACAAGTCACAAAAAATAGAGGATAAAACATCTTTAGCAGCTCATTACTGGTTTAATCATAATCTATCTTATGGACCTGGTTTTTTAGGTTGGATGTCAAAAATATACGAGGAAGAAGACAGATACATTAGATTACTTGATAAAGTTAGAAACTTCACCTGCCCTAATCTATCAGTATGTTGGGGAAACTTCAGCAGAACTATACCTCAGCATATAGATTCTTTCATGTATTGCGACCCGCCTTATTATTTGAATGGTAATAGCAAGATGTTTAAGGGGATATACCCCCAAAGAAACTTCCCTATACACCACAACAAATTTAACCATGAGTTGTTGCGTGATCTACTTTACAAACATAAAGGTGGCTTTATCCTCTCATACAATGATTGCCAAACAATAAGAGATTGGTATTCTGATTTTGATATTGTAGAAGTGGAGTGGCAATACACACTTGGGCAAGGCGAAACACGAATAGGTAAAAACAGAATAGAGAACGGAACAAACAATCACATAAAACATTCACATGAACTTTTGGTGCTGGGATGATGCCTAGACGGAGAGCCATGACCAGCGAACAGGCAAGCACGGTAAAAATATCTGGTCATGTAAATGAAGCGCACTTTGCTGAACTAATTGGCGGTCATGTACAAAGAGGAAGTCATAAAGACAAAAAAGATGTTGCGGATAAAAAAGACAGATTTCACTCAGTAAAAGCGGGAGCTCGATGGCAGATTTTCTTATACAGTAAAAGCCGCCTTGAAACTAACACTATTTTCCAAGGGTTAGGAAATATTGCAAGCATAATGATTGCTTGCATAGATGCATATCCAGCTACGTGGGAAGAATATCTTGCTGATAAAATGGCTGCGAAGTTGCGACTCCAACCACACATGAGAAGCCTTTTAGAAGAATTAAAAAAACCAAGAATGTTAGCGTCATTCTTTGATAAAGCACTATTTGATGGCGGGAATGCCGACTATCTAAGCATATACCCTGGTTCCGCTAGAGACCCAATAGACAGAAAACATTTCCATGTATTTCACAAGAAGCAAGTAGTTGAAACTTTATGCAGTAATCTATTGCTTTGTAACTCAAAAGCTCGAAATAGAAATCAAATGGATGATCAAAAAGTGGTGTTTGTTTCATTAATGCATAGTAAGCAAATAGGGCAGATTGAGGATAGACATGACAGCAACGGCCACTACAGACAAATGAAGTTCAGGCTGGACGGTAATCCTGTATATGAAATACTAAAATCTAAAATACAGCCTAAAAAGAATATTCACCCACAGGTTACAGCTTATGGCACGGCATGTCAATGGTTGTGATTATGAAATCTCCAAGCAAAAGAAAGATGGAGGAAGAATTCAGGCGACTAATGACTACTAAACCCTGTAAGCCGCCTAAACCAGATGGCGAATAGATTCGCTATAAGTTAGTGCCGAAATGATATCTTTGTGCAGAATAGTATATAATTCCCTTTGTATTTCTATTTAAGAGAGATATATGGAATCCATGCAATTTATTTCAGCGCGTAGTTCAAAAATTAGCCCTTCTAAGACGCTTAGCATCTCTGCGCTATCTAACAAGTTGCGAGCCGAAGGCAAGGATATCGTCAACCTCGCGGTAGGTCAGCCAGATTTCCCGACGCCTAATCATGTAAAACAAGCCGCGGTGGATGCCATCGCCGAAAATAAAACTGGCTATACTGCGGTGGATGGTGTTGCCGAACTCAAAGAGGCGATTGTCGCTAAAATGAAGCGCGATAACCGCCTTGATTATGCAGATAATCAGATTATAGTTTCCTGCGGTGCCAAGCACTCTCTCTATAATATATGTCAAGCACTCCTAAACGAAGGCGACGAAGTGATAGTGCCAGCGCCCTTTTGGATTAGCTATCCCGATATTATTAAACTCGCCGAGGGTATCCCGGTCGTGGTCGCCACGACCGCCGCACAAGATTTCAAAATTACTGCTGAGCAACTGGAACAGCATATCAATCAACGCACCCGCATGCTTTTATTGAACAGTCCGAATAACCCGTCGGGCAGTGTCTATAGTGCACAAGAACTAAGCGCACTCGCCGAGGTGTTATTAAAACATCCGCAAGTCGTAATCTGCAGTGACGATATCTACGAACATTTCGTATTTGACGGACAGGTTTTTAACAACATACTCAATGTATGCCCCGAACTATACCCGCGATGTGTCATCGTCAACGGTGTCTCTAAATCTTACTCAATGACTGGTTGGCGGATTGGTTGGTCTGCCGGGCATGCAGATTTAGTCGCTGCGATAAAAAAAATACAATCGCAAAGCACCTCCAACCCATGTTCTATTTCTCAGGCTGCCGCCCAAGCAGCACTCGCAGGTTCTCTGGATTGTGTCTACACGATGCGAGACGCCTTTGCCGAACGACGCGACTATCTGATAGCGGCACTGAACGAAATAGACGGCGTGAGTGCGCCGACACCGGCCGGTAGCTTTTATGCTTTTGTTGACTTCTCGCAAGCCATCGCCCGACATCCTGATGTCTCCGACGACCTGCAACTCGCCGAACAACTGCTGAATAAAAGTTATGTCAGCACCGTGCCGGGCATTGCTTTTGGCATAGCAAACTATCTGCGGCTGTCGCTTTCAGTTGCACCACAAGATTTACGGAAAGCCGTTGACAGAATAAAGAGTTTTGTATCCAACTAAGCGAATTACAGTTATCCGATGGAAGTCAATGTTAAATGGGTAGACCGGGTATCTTTTATTGCTGAGACTGGTTCAGGACATAGTGTCGTGATGGATGGTGCGCCTGCTGCCGGTGGTCGTAATTTAGCCGCCCGGCCTATGGAAATGGTGCTTGCCGGCTTAGGCGGATGTAGTAGTTTTGATGTTGTCGAGATACTAAAGAAAGCCAGTCAACAAATAAGCAGTGTCGAAATTGCATTGACAGCTGAGCGAGCGGATAGTGAACCTGCCGTTTTCACGCGTATCAACGGGCATTTTATAGTGCGCGGTCATCGCTTGGATAAGAGCATCGTTAAACGAGCGGTCAAGGCTTCTGCCGAAAAACATTCATCGGTCTCTAAAATGTTGGAAAAGACTGCCGAGATTAATTATAGCGTTGAGGTTATAGAAGAATGAGACCACCGGCATCGGCGGGTTTGTTTCATGTCGCGCTGAAGGTATTAGATCTAAAAGCATGTGAGCATTTTTATGTTGATGTGCTGGGTTATACGGTTGAATGGCGGCCAGACTCAGAGAATTTGTATTTGAGTTGCGGACCGGACAATTTAGCGTTGCATCAAGTCGATAGCATAGATGGCAGCGGTGCTTTAGACCATATGGGTATTCTATTAAAGCGAGCCGAAGATGTTGATTTGTGGCATCAGTTTTTATTGCAAAAAGATGTCAAAATAGACAAACCGCCACGCACCCATCGAGACGGTGCGCGTAGTTTCTATTGCCTTGATCCTGAAGGTAACTGCATACAAATGATTTATCATCCACCTGTAGTGGAGAAATGAAAAAATCAAAGCCGACATTGTGGAACGATACAATGTCGGCGTTTGACCACCACCACCTGCGTCATCCGTATAGTGCATTAGGCACTACAGCTCAAGTTTGGCCAGTAGTCGAAGCGCACCAAGTCTACTTAGTGCTCGCCGACGGCACTGAACTAATAGACGGCATGTCGTCTTGGTGGGCAGCCATCCACGGCTACAATCATCCACGATTAAACGCAGCTGCAAAAGCACAACTCTCAAAGATGGCGCATGTGATGTTCGGTGGCTTGACGCATCCACCAGCGGTCGCATTAGGTCAATCTTTGTGTTCGTTGTTGCCGTCGCCGTTGGATTGTATTTTCTTTTGTGACTCTGGCTCAGTCTCGGTAGAAGTGGCAATCAAAATGGCGTTGCAATATCAGCAAGCCAAAGGTAGCACAGATAAAACTAAGTTATTGACTATACGCGGTGGTTATCACGGCGACACTTTTGCGGCGATGTCGGTTTGCGACCCTGAGACTGGGATGCATGGCTTGTTTCGTGGGATTTTGCCACAACAGATCTTCGTAGCAGCACCGCGCTACCGAGAGCGGGCAGACGAAGTTGCTCTGAATACACTTGAAAAAACTATAGCGCAGCACGCAGATAGTATTGCGGCGATGATATTGGAACCTATCGTGCAAGGTGCTGGTGGCATGCATATATATCACCCCAGTTATTTGCGCAGAGCACACGAACTTTGCCAGCAACACGATATTTTGCTGATCTTTGATGAAATTGCTACCGGCTTCGGCAGAACAGGCACCTTATTTGCGCTACAACAAGCCGATGTTGTGCCTGATATTATGTGTATCGGCAAAGCCCTAGGCGCTGGCTATCTAACGATTGCTGCGACGATAACCAGCCAGTCAATCAGTCGGGCAGTTGATAATGGCGCAGCCGGTGCATTTATGCACGGTCCGACTTATATGGCAAATCCGCTTGCCTGTGCGGTTGCATTGGCAAATGTTGAATTGCTTAAGCAAAATCATTGGGCGCAACAAGTCTCGTCTATCGAACGGCAACTCATAGCCGAGCTGAGTGTTTGCAACGACTACAAATCGGTTAAGGAAGTACGCGTCATCGGTGCAATTGGTATCGTTGAACTGCATAATCCTGTTGATGTTCCTGCATTGTGTAAAGCCTTTGTGCAACGAGGGGTTTGGATTAGACCATTTAGAAATCTGGTCTACATTATGCCACCTTATATAATCACTGCCGAGCAGCTGTCGCAGTTGACCACCGCAATTTGTGAAGTGGTGGCAATTTGTGAAGTGGTGCGATAACGCTGTCGTAGCCATACTGATTTCTACTAAACTGCAGAACTAAACTGACACGATTAGGATGTAGGAGAAGTGAAAGCCGATTACCACCGTCGTTGATTGGCAAATAGGTTAAAATATGCCTTGTTTAGATTCACCATGACCTTTTAACAGATATGAGCAAAATAGTAGTAGATAAAAAGGTGCCAGATTTTAAGCTACCTGCCACCGGCGAGAAGGAAGTTGCGTTATCCGATTTCATTGGTTCTAAGCTGGTTCTCTATTTTTACCCGCGCGATAACACACCGGGTTGTAGCCGAGAGAGCCAAGACTTCAAAAGCAAGGCGCGTAGCTTTGATAGCCACAATACCAAAATTATCGGAGTGTCGCGCGACACCATTAAGTCGCACGAGAAATTTAAGGGTAAATATAAGTTTCCGTTTGATCTTTTATCTGATCAAGATGAGGAAGTCTGCAAGTTATTTGATGTCATTAAGCCGAAGAGCATGTACGGCAAAATGTTTCGTGGCATCGAGCGTAGCACTTTTTTGATAGACGAAAAAGGTATACTCAGACAAGAGTGGCGTAAAGTTAAAGTATCGGGGCATGTAGCTGAAGTACTAGAGGCAGCGAAGAACATCTAGTGGTGACGACTAGCCGTTTAGTGAAAGAGACGGTTATTGGTATCGCACCATTACCACTCTGGACGAGTGCTCTTTTTGTAGTGTTGGTGTTAGCATATATAGGTTTAGCTACCTGTATACGCAATTCGGAGAGCTAGATACTTCTACTGCGATAGCGGCTGCAGATCAGATAACGACCAACGTGCGTTCACTTGTGGCAATAAATCCTCTGGTTGTCCTGCGCGCAAGCGTAGCATGCCAGCATGCGCAATCATCACACCGTTATCCATGCACAAATCAGGTTTCGGATAGATTACTTCCACCGCACAATCTTTAGCTAACTCTTTTAGTTTGTTACGCAAACGACGGTTTGCTGCAACGCCTCCGGCGACTACCAATTGTTTATATGAGGTTTGTTGCAGAGCGCGTTTGCTCTTCATTATCAATGCGTTCACCGCAGAGATCTCAAAAGCCAACGCAATGTCGGCGCGGCTTTGTGGGTCGTTCGCACTATTGCGGATTTGGTTCATAACCTGCGTTTTCAAGCCGCTGAAACTAAAATCCAACCCCGGCTTGTTTACCATGGGGCTGGTGAACTCGAATTTTCCTAGTTTGCCGTGTTCGGCAAGTTGTGAGATGGCCGGTCCGCCGGGATAAGGTAAAGATAACATTTTAGCGACTTTATCAAAGGCTTCTCCGACTGCATCGTCAAGCGTCTCTCCGAGCAGACTATATTTGCCTAGCCCCAAGACTTCTATCAGCTGAGTGTGTCCGCCCGATACCAGCAATGCCAAATACGGAGGTTGCAGTGTTGGGTTTTCTAATAAACAGGCGAGTATGTGTGCCTCTAGATGGTGTATGCCAAATGCTGGTTTATCCAATGCCCAAGCCAAGCTATGCCCGATCACTGCGCCAGTTAGTAACGCACCTATTAAACCGGGACCTGCGGTATAGGCAACTGCGTCAACTTGCGTTAATCGGTAATCGCCTAGGGCTTCATCCAACAACGGTAATAGTTTGCGTATGTGATCCCTAGATGCGAGTTCCGGCACTACACCTCCGTACTCGCGGTGTATATCAATTTGGCTAAACAGAGCTTCACCGACGACTCCCATTTGTGAGTCTACCAAACCAATGCCGGTTTCGTCGCACGAGGTTTCTATGCCTAAAACAAGCGTCCCCATCTATCGCTAAGGCTAATAAAAGGTGCGAATGATATTCAATAGCAGGTATAACCCGAGCAGTACTATCAGTGGGCTGAAGTCAACCACACCTACGGTGGGCATAAAGCGTCTCACTGGGGCTATCAGCGGTGTGACTATATGGTTCAATAGCGACAACACTGGATTTTTTATCATTTGCACTGGGCTAACGAACCAGCTAGCGATTGCTAAAATGAAAATAGCAATGGCATAGAATTGTATCAACCATTCGACGACTTGAAACGCTGAGATCCTGAGCAATAATTCTATAGGCCACGAAGCTCCTTGTATCAGCATTATCAAAAACAATTCTGCTACTCGCATAACATAAATCAACAGCCAACAACCTATGTCCCATACGCCCACTGCCGGTATCACCAGTCTGACTAGTCTAAGTAGCGGTTGGGTGATCTTATAAACGCTTTGCGAGACCGGGTTATAAAAATCGGCTTGGCTTGCTTCCAGTATGGCGCGTGCCATCAAAAAAAGTATATAGAGAGTCATCAAAGTATCAACTAAAAATAAAGAAATTTGCTGCGTGGCACTCATCATTTATCCTCTAGTTGTTGTGATATTTCGATCGACCGTGCACTCGCTTTCGTCAACACCGTGTGGGCGATTTGATCTATATCGACTTGCTCTAATGCTTTTAAGCCCTGCTCTGTAACGCCACCTTTAGAGGTGATTTGTTCTCTCAGCGTTGCCAGACTGGAATCACTTTGCACTGCCAGATTAGCTGCACCGTATAAAGTTTGCAAGGCTAGTCTCTGGGCTATCTCTGTTGAACAACCTGAGTGCTGTGCAGCCTTTGCCAACGCTTCGGTAAACCTGAAAAAATAAGCCGGCCCGCTACCTGAGAGTGCAGTCACAACATGCATATCCTGTTCGTCATTTAGCCACACAGTTGCTCCCACCGTTGCAAAAATATCTGCGGTTATTTTTTTATGTTCAGTATCAGCGCACTGATTGGCATAGAGTGCAGTGATGCCGCAACCTACTGCGCTGGGTGTATTCGGCATACAGCGTATTATAGGCAGAGCCTCTGATGTCCACTGTTGCAGTAAATCAACCGATACACCAGCGGCAACCGAAATCAATATCGTAGTCTGTTTAATCAATAGATGTTTAATTTCCGCACACACCGTTTGTATCATATTGGGCTTAACACACAAAATCACCAGTGTCGCATTTTCAACTGCTTGCACATTAGAAGTGTAGGTGCGTAGCCTATTGTTTTTTTGATTGAGTTCGGTGAATTTATCAGCCGTGGGGTTTGATACTGATATGCGGGTTGCTTCAGGCGTTGTAGCCAGCAAGCCGGTTAGCAAGCTACGCGCAATATTGCCGTAGCCAACGAGTGCGATTCGTGTGTCTGTGATATTTGTCATTACTCTATGTTATAACAGTTTAGCTTGTATTTTAGAGTGTGCCAGACGTTTTTCAAAAACACTGCGGATGCCTTGTGGCAATGTCTTAAGTTTGACAACTTGCTCGATCGCATCGTAATTTTGTTTGTCTATAAAATATAGTCGAGCAATCTCGTATACGCTAATACGCTCAACTGTACGCTTTAAGAATACAATTTCTGCACCAGCACGCAAAGTGCCACCTTTGATAATTTTTGCATAACTGCCAGTCTTACAACTGTGCGCAAAGGTTTTAGAAAATCCGCTTTGCTCGACACTCATGTCTAATTTATAACAAGGAATGCGGGGCTGGGTCAATTCAATGACAACCTCACCAATACCAAGACGGTCGCCGATACAGAGCTCAGTTTCAAGCAATCCTTCCACTGTTAAGTTCTCGCCCAGAGTTCCGTACGGCAGCGGTCGGTTCAAATATGTGCGCCAAGCTCTATAGTGTTCAGATGGATAGATATAAATGCCTTTAGCAGGACCACCATGGTTGCGGAGGTCCGCTTGACGGTCGCCGTCCAGCCCATGTTTATCAACTGCTACCGCACCTGCCATCGGTTGTTTGCGAATACTGCTCTGCACACTTCGTCCTTTATAGACTAAAAGTTTTGCTTCAGATACATTGACCGATAGTATGCTACTCATTGTGCGCGTCTTGGTGTTTTTACAAAAGCAATTATTACCAGAATCAGTAAAACGATAAAAAATAATAGTGTTTGTTGGGGTATCGTCAATCCCAAGAATGTCCAGGAAACATCGGCACACTCTCCGCTACTGTTGAGAATCGTCTGCAATGCTTCGGATAATGGAAACCTATCAAACAAGTATTGTATATCGGGTGTGCATCCGGGCACCAATTCGGCTGGCAGGCTCTGTAACCAAATATGTCTAGCTGAGACGCCGATGCCGGCACCAATAAATAACAATGCTAGCGCAGCATAGAGCTTCTGCCCTAAGGGCTTGGGGTTCTGTAGCACTGCTAACAAAAACACCAGCGCAAGTGTGGCGACGATAAGGCGACTAACCGTGCATAAGGGACATGGTTCAAGCTGTAGATAATCCTCCATAAAAAAAAGAGAAATTGCTAAAGCTAACAGGCATAAAATCCACGCCGCAAAATAAATAATTTGGAACTTATTTAGTTTAAGCATAATGACATTGTTGCTGGGTTGCTCGGGATGATGTGCTGTTATCTGATATATATTGACCTGCTATGCGTGGCGATGGGTAGCGACACTGGTTGCCCTCTAAAGTCTTGTCTATATACATAGTGTAGCGGCACCTCTCTGCTATTGTTAGGGCTTGGTAAAATATTTTTATACGCATGCTCGCTAATGCCACTAGTTGGGTGCGTACGGATTTTTCGTCTTACGAAACTCCAAGGAGATAGGTGTGCCTTTGAGCTTAAAGCAGCGCCTTATATAAGATGCCAGATAACGTTTGTAATGTTGCGGCAGACAATCTACTCGGCCGCCAGAAATAACAAACTGTGGTGGCAGTTCGCCACTTTGACAAATATAACGGGGTTTAATCCGATGATTTTTCACCAACGGCGGTGGATGCCGGTTGATCGCATCTTTTAGAATACGATTGCATTGTGCAGTGGGGATTTTAATGCAAGCATTGTCATAAGCTCGGCTCACTGCTTTCATCATCATTGTCAAGCCTCTGTTTTTCAATGCCGAGATACGATAGAGTTCTACATAATCTAGAAAGCGAAATCTGACATCGACACTACGGTTGAGACTAGTTTTCGCATCGCTATCCAACAAATCGTATTTGTTCAATGCGATAACGAGTGCACAGCCTTGTTCAATCGCGTGCATTGCTAGGCGCGCATCCTGCTCAGTGATGCCTTCTGAAGCATCGCAGATGAGCAGTGCGACATCGCCCATCACGATATGCTCTAAAGATTGGGCAACGCTAAACCTCTCGGTGTCGCTGTCAAGTTTACTCCGGCGGCGTATGCCGGCGGTATCAACCAATGAAAAGTTTCGGTTGTCAAAATCAAAGGGCACACTGATAGCATCTCGGGTAGTGCCGGGGGTTGCCGATGTCAACATCCGTGGTTCGTTAATCAAAGTATTTACTAGGGTAGATTTACCGACATTAGGGCGGCCTATGACTGCCAAGTGTATGCGTTTTGGGTCTTGCCGTTTAGGCAATGGCTCACCCAATTCTGCGGCAATTGCTGTCAGCAGTGTGCGCGTCCCGCGACCTTTAGTGGCTGCTGTATAAAAGCACGGTTGTATTCCTAACGACAGGAATTCGCTTTGATAGTAAGCTGTACTTTGTCTATCTATTTTGTTGATTATCAACCATAAGTTTTTACCAGATTTGTGGATGTCGGCAGCTAAAGATTGATCTATGGGCGTTAGACCTTCAGCTGCATTGACGATTAATGCAATGGTATCGGATTCGTCTATCGCTAGCTGTGTTTGCTTTGCAATCCACTGCTTGATATCGTTGTCGTCGCCAAGCCCGCCAGTATCTATGATGATACAGCACTGATCTTCACTTTTCAGCACTCCATAGCGACGGTCTCGGGTGAGTCCGCGTTGCGCAGAAACGATGGCTTCGCGTTTGTGTAGTAGGGCGTTGAATAAAGATGATTTGCCGACATTCGGTCGCCCTATCAGTGCTAATTTTTGCATGGCATACTATTTGGCTTTGCGATAACCTTTGACATAAAGCGCAGTTAAATCGCCGCTTTTATCAAAAGCAATCAACTTTCTATTGTCAAAAGATAACAAGGATACAACCGGCGCACCACCGACATCAGACTTATCCAATAACTTGCCGCTCTTACGCGATAACCAGTAGATGTCGCCGCGGTCGGTGGCGACTGCGACTAGCGTCCCCATTGAAATGGGTGCACTCAACTCAGTGTCCATCATACGACTGTTAGACCACAGCCTCTCACCATTCAGCAGATTATGTGCTAACACCTGATTCTCCGGTGTTGTCACATACATAGCTTCGCGCCCTACATCGATGCCCACATGCGATGGCGCATCGGCCAGCCATAACAACCTGCTGTTACTCAGATCCAAAGCAATTGCACGCCCTTGATATGCGGTAGCGAAGAAAGTATCGTTTCGTATCAGCATACGCCCGTCTACATCAACAATACGGTCTAGATCTGATTCACCCGAACTAACGCCAATTTTAATCTGATTTAACATCTTGCCATTCGCTAATTCAATTATCAGCACTCGCCCGTCATCTAAACCTAAAAATACTTTATCTTCGTAAAACAACGGAACATTTGCACCTCTAATTGTCAACGCAGGCGCTTGGTCTGTGCGTCGCCAAAGTAGCCTGCCGTCGTCGCTACGAAAAGCAAAAGTCGTATTATCTTCGGTGCGCACTATCACGGTATTTTTGTAATTCTCAGAAATCGCCGAAATTCTGCTACCCAAGCCGCGTCGCCACAATACCGTTTTAGAGTCCTCGGCTACTGCCAGCGCTTCACCTTTAGCTGTGCCTAGTAGTAATATGCCATTGCCACCACCAACCCCGGCAACCAGTGCCTCCGATAGCGATGCGCTCCATACCTGTTTGCCGTCATCGGCGTTGAATGCGGCAATCTTCCCTTTGGGACCACAAACATAAATGCGATTTTCTTCTACCAGAGGCATAAACGGGAAATAGTCATTCTTAAAACTGCCCACCGCTGATACCGACCATAGCTTATCGATCACCAGATAAGACGGTACATCATCTAAATAACGATCCTCTTTGCCGAGTAGCACATCGCTGACAGTCGAGCAAGCACCCAGTAGCAGCGAAAAGCAGGCTATCAATGCAGAGGATAAATAGCAGTATGTTTTATCCGACAGACCGGAAAAAATGCGATTATTCATATATCTCATAGATAGTTGCTGTTGGCCAAGAACTTACGATAAAGTAAACATCCCTATTGTAGCAACTATTATACATGGCTAGGCATCGGCAACCCCGCTCTATGCCTTCTGCTCGTGCAGGCGTCGATTAACCCTGTTTATTTTGCACAAAGCGGAACCGTTTGTGCTAATCAAGCAAACGGCGTAATGTTAGCTTTCGGGTGGTCCTAGTTTGCCGCCTATTTGCTCTACTTTCATCATAATAAAATTGTAGTCGTCTACCATAGAAGTAGAGAGGGCACTTTGATAGGCACTCTGAGCTTGCCCATACTCCCCTTCTTTAACTAAGTAATCGCCTCGTATTTCCGCAGCTAGCTCTTCAACGCCGCGGGGAAAACTATACGATAGAACGATTTCATAGGCTTCTTCCTTTTTGTCCAATTCCAACAATATCCGTGCCAAGCGTACCCAAGCCAAGGATTTGAGTTCGTCATACGGTGAGTGTTCAGTTATCCATCTGAGGTCGTCAGCAGCTTCTTCGAGTTGTCCTTGTTCGACTTTGAACTTCGCCATCGTAAACGATGCGAATACTGGATATACGGTTGCGGTATATTGTTCGCGAATAGCATTAAATATTTGTTCTGCCTCTTCGTTATCCTCTATAGCCAAGTAGCTGAGCATATCTCTGTATTCTATTGCCGCTTGCTTTGCTTGGGTCTCAGTGTAGTAATCCCAGCCTTTCCAACCACCGATGACAGCGATACCTATTAGCGCACCGGCAATAAAATACTTACCGTTATCTTGCCACCATTCACTGAGCATCTCCTTGCTCTCGTCTGCTGAGGCGACTCTCGTTTTTGCTGGCGAAGTTCTTCTTAACGGTTTACTAGGCTGTTTCTCGTGTTTCTTTTTTGCCATGTTTAATCTCTCAATTCTTCAAAGTGTTTATTCAACGGGAAAGTATGTTTGAATGCAAGATACTAATTCACTTTCTTTACATACTTTTTGTTCGGTTTTGCCTCTTAAATCTTTAATCGTGGCGGTTTTGTCGCGCACCTCATTTT
The DNA here is from genome assembly GCA_014323925.1 of Chromatiales bacterium. Taxonomy (NCBI): domain Bacteria; kingdom Pseudomonadati; phylum Pseudomonadota; class Gammaproteobacteria; order Chromatiales; species Chromatiales bacterium. Next base: position 93,247 of record JACONC010000003.1, read on the forward strand.
CACCTAAAATCACTGCTACTTTGGCACCTGACTTATCGGCTTGCCGCAGTTGACTCTTCAAGCTACCACCGCCGCAATTATTCAGTACCACTGCCGCTAATTGAGTTCTCAACAAATCCGCTAAAATGCGCGCTTTGCTTTCCGCCCTCTCACCCAGTGCCACCACATAGATGTCGCTTCGGTGTGCAAGGTCGGTTTTGTCTTCCAACAACAGCGCAAGCCGTTCTATACCTAGGGCAAAGCCTGCAGCTGTAGTCGGTTTGCCACCCAACAGGGCAACCAGTCCATCGTAACGCCCACCGGCACAAACGCTATTTTGGCCGCTATCTCCTGGGGAGACCCACTCAAACACCGTCTTATTATAATAGTCTAGTCCGCGAACTAAAAGAGGGTCGTGTTGATAAGCGATGCCGTTGTCGTCCAACATTGATTTCAGCTGTTCTAAATGTAACCGTGATGCATCGTCTGTATAATCGCTCAACTGCGGTGCATCCTCGAGTAGCTTTTGGGTGTTTACATCCTTGCTGTCAAGTATGCGCAAAGGGTTTGTTTCAAGTCGTCTGCATGAATCGTCATCGAGCTTATCGCGGCGAGATTCAAGCCAATTTACTAGTACTTTGCCGTAGTTCCGCCGCGCTTCAGAAGTTCCTAGTGAGTTAATTTTCAATGTCAGGTTTTTAATCTCCAGTTTTTCAAAAATCCGATTAGAGATAGTAATGAGTTCGCAGTCTATATCGGGTCCTGCCATCATAAAAGTCTCGGCACCGACTTGGTGAAATTGTCTGAGACGACCTTTCTGGGGACGTTCGTGACGGAAAAACGGCCCGCTGTACCACAATCGCTGTCTGGTGGTAATTAATCCATTTTCCAAAACGGCGCGCACGCAACCTGCAGTGCCTTCTGGTCGCAGTGTCAGAGAATCGCTGTTGCGGTCTTCAAAGCTATACATCTCTTTGCTAACAATGTCTGTATGATTGCCTATTGAGCGCGTATATAATTCGGTTTTCTCTAATATCGGCAGGCGTATCTCTTGGTAGCCAAAAGTACGTAGTGTTTCTATACTATGTGATTCTATGTTGGCGAACAATGCGCTTTGTGCGGCTAATGCGTCGTGCATGCCGCGTATAGATTTAATTGGATTTGTCACTTCGTTTTAGGGCAGTTCGGTTACCTGAAAAGAAGCTGTGTTGCTATCCCTTATATACGATGAAAAATCGTAGTCTTTGCCGCCAATCATGATGCTCACGCGAGATGCATTACCCAGTTCAAAATTCAACGGCATTTTGGCCTTGAAAATTTTGTTATAACCGGTTGGCAGTATTCGATGAACGATCAACTTACCGCTACCATCTCTGATTCGCGCCCAACTTTCGTCCGTAGACATAACGACCAGTGTTACCACCTGCGGCATATCGTCCATGAAATCCTCGTTCTCAGTAATATTCTGATTAACCTCGTCGGGTATCTGCATATCTTCGGTTGCTAAGCCGTTGGGCATCTGGTCTTCTGGCATTGCTTTTTTAATGTCTATTTCAACTGGTGCTAATACTTGGCTGGGTGGATCTGGTGTATCTGCAGGCGAAACAGTCTCCTGCTTTATCGTCGTTATATTGGAGATATTCGAGTCGTCAATGTCAGTGTTTTGCACGAGCGGTTCTGCAGATTCAGGCTCCTGCATAGGTTGCTTTTCTTGCCACCAGATCATAATCAGTATTAAAAATATTGTAATTACAGCGACACTCCCCACAATCATTATCAATCGTTGTCGGTATTCGTCGGATGGAGAACTTAGCGATAAGTCTGCGTGTAGATAATCTTCTTCCATTGGCAAGTTGGCTGAAAGCATCTCAAGCACCGGAGTTGCATCTTTATTTAACAGCCGGCAATACGAGCGTATATAACCCCGTATATAAACCATCTCAGGTAGCTGATCGTAAGCGTCTTCTTCCAGCGCACGAATAATATTCACCGACAGATGCAATTCGTTGGAGATATTCTCAATCTCCAGGCCTTGCTTCTCGCGCTCGTAAGCTAAGTACTGTCCTGGCTTTGTCATCTCGTTGATATTTTCTTCTTCCATATTGATAAATTATATAGTGAAATACATGGTTTGTCTTTTTTGCCGCTTCATAGCCTGAATAACTTCATTGTTGAGTGTGCTTTCATATTCTATAGTATATAGTTTTCTTATATTTATGGTGTATTTATTTTTTGTATTATATACAAATCTAGCCAATAAAATGTTTTTTAAGCATTCTTTAACGGCACTCATTTTCACCCATTTCAGGGTTGCCGAATACCCTGATATATCCGCCTGACACTAGCCCAATTTATCTAATATCCCTCTGTATTGAGGGTCAAAAAAAGCGACTGGTATCGTATTCTCCGGCAGTTTTTTTAAGAATAATAACCCGTCCATTTTAATCCGCTTATTAAAATGTAGGCCTTTAGGTAAATCTATTAAAGGTGTTTTTAATTTACGTTTGCGCGAAAAAAAACTGAAGTAACAACTGTATCTGATCTATGCGACGATGGTGAGATTTTCCTAGCTGGCCGGTTCATTTTATTAGCTCTTTTCTAATACCGACAGCCACTATTTTGCCTACCCTCTCTCCGTTAAGGTACGCTTGCATATTTCGGACTCGTCAAAGAAAAACGCGATCTCAGTTTGCGCGGTCTCAGGTGCGTCAGAACCGTGCACTGCGTTTTGATCTATGCTAGTTGCAAAGTCCTTGCGTATGGTGCCGGCTGCCGCTTCCTGTGGATTGGTCGCACCCATCAATTCGCGGTTGTGGGCAATGACATTATCGCCCTCTAACACCTGCACCATAATTGGACCAGAGATCATAAACTTGACCAAATCATTAAAAAATGGGCGTTCCTTATGCACTGCATAAAATGCCTTTGCCTGTGCTTCTGACAGATGCATCATTTTAGCGGCGACGATTCGTATGCCGGCTGATTCAAAACGGGAATAGATATCGCCTATATGATTTGCTGCCACCGCATCAGGTTTGATAATAGATAAAGTTCTTTCCATAGCTATTGTTCTTCTCCTTTAGTCTTTTTCTTCTATCCAAGCCATTTGTATCGCTTCTAGAATTCTTTCTCCGCAATGTTTAGGGTCGTCGTCAAACTCTTCCAGTGCGCAAACCCATTCATATAAATCGGTAAAACGCACATCTTGCGGCATTATGTCAGCGTGCGCTTCGTCTAAAGCAATCGCAATTTCGCGACTATCAGTCCACTTTAATCCCATAATATCTCCTCAAAATAAGCTATTGTAATACCTTATGCAGATTTTACACGCCCAAGCAGGCGGAAATGTAAATCGTATTTATTTTTTTCGTCCGCCGGATAGTCGTAACTCTCTATGACACGCCAATCTTCATCTTTCAATAGTGCGATAGGGAAATAGGTATCGCCCGATAATTCATGAGTATTGACTAAGGTTTGATATATACGCTCGGCAAGCGGTATGAATAGGTGATAGATTTGTGCACCACCGATGACGAAACATTCTTGGTCGTTGACCACGGTGCGCAATTCATCCAAAGTTGAGACTACATAACATCCCTGTGCCTTAAAACTATTTCGGCTGAATACCACATGGGTGCGGTTGGGCAACGGTCGGCCTAATGATTGGTAAGTCTTTCTACCCATCACGATGATATGACCGGTTGTTATTTTCTTAAATCGTGCAAGATCAGCAGGCAGATGCCACGGCAACTGGTTGTGTACACCGATTAAATAGTCTGGTGTATGACAGGTGATAATAGAAACTTTCACACCGCTACGGGTGCCGGCAGAGGTCCGTGCGGTTCGTAGCCCGACAGCTCAATATCTTGGTAGCTAAATTGATCTAAATCTTTTATATCTTCGTTGAGTTTTAGTGTTGGTAAAGTCCTCGGCGTTCTCGTTAATTGTTCGCGAGCCTGCGCAACATGGTTTTTGTATAAATGCACATCGCCCAAAGTATGGATTAACTCACCGCAAGTTAAGCCGCTTACCTGAGCTATCATCATAGTCAACAACGCGTATGACGCGATATTAAACGGAACACCCAGAAAAACATCGGCGCTACGCTGATAGAACTGACACGATAGCTGTTTATCAATGACATAAAACTGTATCAGCACATGGCACGGTGCCAAACGCATGTACGGTAATTCTCCGACATTCCAAGCGCTGATTATCAAGCGACGAGAGTCGGGTCGCTCGTTGAGATCGGTTAACAATTGGCGTAGCTGATCCACCGTGCCATCGCTACCGCGCCAGGCACGCCACTGTCGGCCGTAAATTGGACCTAAATTACCGTCCTTATCAGCCCATTCATCCCATATAGATACCCCATGCTTATGCAGATAGTCAGTATTGGTGTCGCCGCTAATGAACCATAACAATTCGTGTACCACTGATTTGAAATGAATCCTTTTAGTAGTGAGTAAGGGAAAGCCATCTTGCAACTGATAACGCGCTTGCCAACCAAACAAAGAATAGGTGCCGACACCAGTGCGATCTTCTTTCTCCGCACCGCGTTCTAATATCGTTTGCAATAAGTCAAGATAAGGACGCATTAATTCATATTTTTAGTTTTTGCATAAGGTATTGTAGCCGATAAATAGTATGCCGTTAAAATATCTATAATCGGTTTTGTCAATGCCAAACCGACATTTCATTTATCAAGGGTAGCCTTCGGCTCTTTCGTCTAGAGTAGCCAGCACAGAGCACTGCGCAAAGATCCTGCAGGGAGCAGGCTGTTTGCATCACTACGGTAGTAGCTATCTTGCGCAGCATCTTAGTAAACTAGGCGTATCTCTACGCGCTTTGTTTGGAACTATAGCGCATCAATCCGATTCCGACTGCGACCATTACCAAAGATAGTAGTTGCCCCATTGTCATCCAGCCAAATGCGATAAAACCGAGGTGAGCATCAGGTTCACGAGTGAACTCAACCGTAAAGCGTAGTATGCCGTAGCCTAACGCAAAGTAGGCGGCGACTCGCCCTACTGGCCTTGGTTTTAGTGTGTAGATCCATAACACTATGAATAGCAATACGCCCTCTAGCATAAATTCATACAGCTGCGATGGATGCCGCGGTTCGGCTCCAGCAGCGGGAAATACCACAGCCCATGGCACATCAGTTATTCGTCCCCATAATTCGCCATTAATAAAATTGCCGATTCTACCTAAGCCCAGACCTATAGGCACTAGGGGCGCAACAAAATCAATGATCCGTAAAAACTCAATATTTCGGCTACGCGCAAAAACCCAAACAGCTATTAACACACCGACTAAACCGCCGTGAAAGCTCATGCCACCTTGCCATATAAAAAACAAACTCAACGGGTTGGTGGCCAGCGCTGCGAAGTTATAAAACAGCATATAGCCGATACGGCCACCGACGATTACGCCGATAATGCCGTAGAACAATAAGTCGTCCATCTTGGCTAGCGCAACGCCACGGTGTAAGTCACCAATGCGCATCCGCCCTAAGCCGTAGAAAGCGATAAAAGCAAGCAGGTACATCAAACCGTACCAATGTATGCGTAGTGGACCTATGGAAAATGCAACTGGGTCTATAGGCGGTAACTGAAACATAACAACAAGGCATTATAATAGTATTGTTGAAGTTATCTATACAATGAAAAAGCACAATCATTTATCGGAAGAGAGCAGTCCCTATTTACGCCAACACGCCGACAATCCAGTTGAATGGTACCCGTGGCGAGCAGAAGCCTTAGATAAAGCTCGGCGAGAGGATAAGCCCATATTTTTATCAATTGGTTACTCGGCTTGCCATTGGTGCCATGTGATGGCGCACGAGTCGTTTGAGGACGAAGCAACTGCGCAGATGATGAACGATTACTTTGTTAATATCAAAGTAGATCGCGAAGAGCGACCCGATTTGGATAAAATCTATCAGACCTCTCAACTATTAATCAATCAGCGCGGCGGTGGTTGGCCGTTGAGTATGTTTCTTACTCCTGATGACCAAATCGCTTTCTACGGTGGCACCTATTTTCCTAAAGTAGCGCGCTATGGCATGCCAGCGTTCAAAGATATATTAAAAGGCGTGCACGACTCCTATCACCAAAGGCGAGAGAGTATATACAAACAAAATGATGCAATGCAGCGGGCGTTGCAACAAATCTATATGCCGTCGCCGACCTCTGACATAGCGGTCTCGCTACTCGCCGAAAAAGCCGAGCATATCCTGCACGCTAACTACGACAGTCGCTACGGCGGCTTTGGTTCGGCTCCTAAGTTCCCACAAATAGATATGTTATATTTTTTGATAATACAGTGGGTACGAAATACCACCAAAGCACAAAGTGCAGCGATAGCCTTGACTACGCTTAAAAATATTTGCCGAGGTGGGATCTACGATCAGATAGGCGGCGGCCTTTGTCGCTATTCGGTAGATCAGCAGTGGTGCATTCCGCATTTTGAAAAAATGCTCTACGACAACGGACAGCTGTCGGGACTGTTGGCACAGGCTTGGTCTATCACCCACGACGACATATACCGCCGCAAAGCGATCGAGACCAACGATTGGATCTTACGCGATATGCAGTCGCCGCAGGGCGCCTACTACTCTTCTCTAGACGCCGATTCGGAGGGAGTGGAAGGCAAATACTATTACTGGGATAAAGATGAACTACAAACCCTGCTCACTGCGGACTACGATATCGCAGCATACTATTTTGGTATAGAAGGTACGCCCAATTTTGAAGGGCATTGGCATCTGCAGGAAAAGCGAGATATAGAGGAGACTGCCGCAGCATTAAAAATACCTGTTGATGTGGCGAGTGCGAAGATTACCGACCTAAAGTACAAATTACTAAAGCAACGCGCCACGCGTATTATGCCGCAGCGAGACGATAAGATATTGACGAGTTGGAATGCTCTGATGATTAAAGGTATGGCGTTGTCGGCTTATTTGTTGGATCGATCTGAGTATAGACTGTCGGCGAAGCGCGCATTAGATTTTATACGCAAGTATATGTTGGACGGTGCGCGATTATCCGCAGTATGCAAAGACGACCAAGCGCATACCAACGGCTATTTGGATGATTATGCCTTTTTGATTGATGCAATTCTCTATCTAAACCAAGCGCATTGGTCTAGCGACGACTTTAACTTGGCTTATGCGTTGAGCCATACCATTATTGACTACTTTGAAGATGCCGAACACGGCGGTTTTTATTTTACCTCGCACGATCACGAACGGTTGGTACAGCGCCCTCGCACACTAACCGACGAAGCACTACCTGCTGGGTATAGTCTGGCAGCTACGGCATTATTTAGAATGGGTTCGCTGCTGGGTGAAGAACGATTTATACAAGTTGCCGGACGAGCTATCATGCAAGCCAAAGGCGCAATGGGAAGCGCACCTCATAACTATGCGACCTTGCTGAATGCAGCTATAGAATACGACACTGGCTTTGAATACATTATCATTCGCGGCACTGAAGAGGTGTGTGCACAGTGGTTGCGCCTGACTGCCGAATACTATAATCCGGCGCGTTTATGTTTCGCTATTCCGACCACCGCCACCGACTTGGCCGCTGCTCTAGACGAGAAAAAAGCTGAGCCATCTTCTGGTCAGGGTGTTGCTTATCGCTGTTGCGGACAAAGTTGTCAACCACCGATTAAGGATCTAGAGGAACTCAGCAGACATCTGCAGGCAACCCAATCTAAATTGCTTTCAAAATGAGTTACCCAAGGCTACTGGTACGTTTTATCCTAGTCGGCTTGCATGTTTTAATCGCCGCAATAATTGCACCGCCGTTCTTTATGTCGTGCGAGGACGGCAAGCTGAAACCTTTACAGAAAAAATTGATACGGTGGCAGATGAGCTTTTGTTTAAGACTGCTGGGCATCCGTATCCATCGTACTGGACAACCAACAAACAGCACGCAACTCATAGTATCCAATCACATCTCGTGGTTGGATATCTTGGTTATAGGAAGTGCCATACCGTCGTGCTTTTTATCCAAAGCCGAAGTGCAAAATTGGCCTATCATAGGTAAACTGACGATGCGCTACGGCACGATATTCATCAATCGCGGGCAAGACAGTCACTTGGTTCGCACAGAGATTGCCCGTCGACTTAACGAGTGCATCAATGTTGTGCTATTCCCGGAAGGTACAACATCAGATGGCACTTCGGTGCGTCCTTTTTTCCCACGCCTGATGGCTACTGCGATAGACACCGGCACACCGATACAACCTATCTCTTTGTGCTACTTCAATAACCGAAAAATCAGCGACATCGTGCCTTTTACCAGCGACCGCTCGCTACTCAGTCATGCGGTACAATTAATGAAGCAAAAATATACCGATGTAGTGCTGCATTTCGGTGAACCTATCGCTCCGCAGGGTCAGGACCGTAGCAGTCTTGCCAAGCAAGTGCACGCTGCCGTGCTGAACGGAATGTGCTACAGTCAACCGCAAACATAGGGTACCTCTATCTTACTCAGCTACAAGATAGCAAGCACTACGAGTAGTCTGTGCGATAGCAGACTAGCGGAGTGGCCCTTCGAGGAATACTCTGGTGCGGATTAGGATGCTGTCTCCTTGCCCTGAAAGAGAGCTTTACATCCAGTAAATAAGCCGAATCTAAATATACCTATCTGATAAGTCGTGGCATCGTACATTAAATCGCTCGTTGAGAGCATTCATCTTAGGATAGCGAGGGTAAGTAATCAAAATCTATGCCACGCTACAATGGAGGAAGTGCGAGACGAGACATCAAGGCCAACAGATCAATTTTTTATCTTAAGTAAAGCCTTTTTAGTCACATCGATAGTTTGTTCTATAACCTCGGCATCGTGCGCCGCTGAGATAAAGCATGCTTCAAACGGCGACGGCGGTAGATAAACTCCGCCATCAAGCATCGCATGGAAGAAACTTTTAAATGGCTTACCGTTATCTTTTGTTACACAACTACGCACTTGATTTAGTGTTTCTACTTTTTGTGTTGTGCCTAAGAAAAAGCCAAACATAGCTCCCATGGAATCACTATAAAAATCTACTCCGACATCTCTGGCACAGTCTAACAAACCACCAATCAGAGTTTGCGTGTTGCGCACGATGTCATCAAAGCAGTTGTCCGCACAGAGCAGTTCTAGAGTGCGCAAACCGGCGGCGACCGCTACCGGATTTCCAGATAAGGTGCCGGCTTGATAGACCGGTCCTAATGGGGCAATGTGTTGCATAATCTTTTTACTCCCGCCAAACGCCCCTATAGGCAATCCACCACCGATCACTTTGCCAAGCACAGTGAGGTCCGGTTTGATTTGATAAACCGATTGTGCGCCACCAATAGCAACCCTAAAACCGCTCATTACCTCGTCAAAAATAAGCAACGTACCGTAATGATCGCAACAACGGCGCAGAGTGCTTAAAAATTCGGCATTCCCAGGTACGAAATTCATATTGCCAGCAACTGGTTCAACAATGACTGCGGCGACTTGGTCACCTATTTGTTCAAACACTTCGTCAACCTGAGCCGCATTGTTATAGCCTATTGTGCTAGTCGCCGCCGCCGTTGAATCTGGTACTCCAGGTGAGTTCGGCACTCCCAAAGTCAAAGAACCCGACCCGGCACCAACCAACATCGCATCACTATGTCCATGATAGCAACCGTCAAACTTAATAATTTGTTCGCGCCCAGTATAACCGCGTGCCAAACGCACGGCACTCATCACCGCTTCGCTACCTGAGTTGACCAACCGCAATAAATCCATAGAAGGAATATACGCTTTGATTTTTTCTGCCAGTTGGGTTTCAATCTCAGTGGATGCACCGAATCCCAGCCCGCGTTCAGCAGTTTGCTTGACTGCTGTCAATACTTCGGGGTGTGCGTGTCCCATAATCATAGCCCCCCACGATCCCACATAGTCTATATATTGGTTGCCGTCTTCGTCGGTGAGCCATGCGCCGCGCGCTTCTTTAATGAACGGTGGCGTACCGCCGACTGCTTTGAATGCCCTTACAGGAGAGTTCACTCCCCCAGGGATAGCCAAGCAGGCGCGTCGATAGAGCGTTGTTGATCTTTTCATAGTTCGTTTAAGCATCGTTTTTTCACCAGATATCTTTACTAGTTCAAAATGCAGATATCCGCTTGTGGACAGAGTAGAAATATCTTACATTTATCATTAAAAGTAGCATTAATAACTTTCTCATTTTGGCTATCTAAAAGAAGAACCCAATTAAAACACCAAATAATATTAAAGCACCAACGAATATAACTAACATGGCGAATAATATAACAAACAATGATATTCGCTTCCAACCCAGAGGCGCTGCATAAACCCTACATCCTATTGATTCATCGTAGCTGGCCGGCTTCTTTTTCCCTAACCGTAGTGCTTGATATATGAAAGTGAAAAGGTATATCAGAGGAATACCAAATGCAAACCCTGTTACCCACATTCTAGAATTGCGAGCAAGATATTGAGATAGAGTCAACGGTTTGTTATCTAGCGTTAAAACCTTAAGGCCAAGTATCGCTTTTCCAGGTGTATTCCCTGCGATCTTAGATATTAAAGCATCAAACAATAAGACTACTGGGAAGAGTATAATTCCCAGAATGACTGCGTTAGTAGAAATTATCGCTCTAATAAATACCGGGAAAATAATACCTAATATAGTTAAGGCTATAATTAAGACGATTGACTCCAGCAATAAATCAAAATATCTAGCAAAGAATCGAGGCCATCTGTTTGCCAATTTTAAGGGAAGTGGAGACGGAATCTCTGACTTTAGAGATGCCAAGTCTATATCTTCAAGACGCTTCCATTCAAGCATTCCCTCTTGCCATACGATTGTATTTAGTGTGATCTTTCCATTTAGACAGAGTTTTGAAAACTCATCTGTTTTTATTGGTCCAATCTTTTTGTCTTTTTCTAAGTACCACCAATCGTTCATGGATAACTTTCGTTTCATTGTAAGTAGCTAACTTCCCAGATCAACATCCATCAAAAACATATGGATAAAGAGGTTAAAAGCTTTTAATATACTATTATTGTATAGTGCCAAAAGCATATGTCTGAGTGCGCTGCGCTTTGATATAATCAATGGTTAGCACATTATCTTAAACTATAAGCTAAAATATATGTTTTTTATCGTATCACCTATAAAACTGATCAGCTAAAATGCAGCCCAACACATACGTCGCTCTACCGCCACTCAGTCATAAAGATAAAAGCATCGTATACATAGGCATTATTGCGATTGCGCTGATGGCGTGGCTTTATCTATTTTATATTGCCGCACAACATAGCCGCATGGATATGTCGATGATGGGTATGCCACAGCAGGCCTTTTCATACCACGGTGCGTTATACGATTTCTTAGTTTTATTACCAATGTGGGCAGTCATGATGATTGCTATGATGTTGCCCAGCATATTACCGGCAACAGCAGTTTTTGCTGCTTTTAACAAGCATAAAAAGGCGCGTGCACAACCCTATGTAGACACTTATACCTTCGTCTGCGGTTATCTAGTAGCTTGGGTTTCCTGTGGTGCACTGTTTGCGTTGATGCAGTCAGGTTTATCCATTGCCGGTGTGCTAGATAGCACGATGAAAACCAATAATTTATTATTGAGTGGTGGCATCCTGTTAGCCGCTGGTCTTTATCAATGGACATCTCTGAAAGAGGTTTGCCTTAAAAACTGCCGATCCCCGCTGGGCTTCTTTATAGAACGATGGCGCGAAGGGCGTAGCGGCGCAGTCTATATGGGATGGCGTTACGGTTTGTTTTGTGTCGGCTGCTGTTGGGCATTGATGGCAATTATGTTTTCAGTCGGCACGATGAATATTCTATGGATGGCAATACTTTCAATATTTATGCTAGCCGAGAAAATTTTCCCAGGCAGCAAGCTCATGCGCAATATCGCTGGAATATTATTAATTTGCTGGGGTAGCTACTTGCTCATCGGCATTTAAGATAGCCTTTGTCTATCTGCTCGCTGGTGTGTAATGACGGATAAATTTGTGGCTTTTACTCTAACCCGTTGTATGTCATGGCATCAAAAAATACTAGCTTTCAGTTGCCAGCGATGCTAGACATTCAGTCCATCGGCGGCGGCGATATACGCCGAAACCTAATAGCGCAAACAGTGCTTCTAATCTAGAATGGTCTATTTCACCGACACGCGTAGCGAAGTCGTTAGGTAGCGAAACATCACGGCAAATTGTGGTCAGCCGATATGCCATTTTTATAGTCTCAGTATATTCTCGTACTAAGCCTTCAATGCGATGTGCACCACGAATATTAAGATTAGCAATGCCCCCGACCTCAGCCAATAATTGCTTTATCGAACCGAAGTGTTGGATTAACTTGGTTGCCGTTTTAGGTCCTATTCCCGGCACGCCTGGTATGTTATCCACTGCGTCTCCAGTAATCGCTAACATATCGGCAATTTGTTCAGGTAGAACCCCGAACCTATCTGCGACACCTTGACAACTTAATTTTAGGTTGCGGCTATAATCCCACCATATATCATTGCCTTCCAGCAACTGCATCAAATCTTTATCTCTGCTAACGATAACCACCGACTGTCCTCGCTGATGTGCTTGGTGGGTCAATGTGCCGATTAAATCGTCGGCTTCGTAGTAGCTTGATGCAATTTCAGCAAGACCAGTAGCCACTATAAATTCTCTACAGTGGGCAAATTGTGCTTTCAATTCTTCGGGGGTAGCCGCACGATTTGCTTTATAAGATGGATAAATTTCATTGCGATAAGAAGTCTCCAAACTTTCATCAAAAGCGAAGACTATGTTTTCTGGCTTAATGTCACTCAGCAGTTTCAATACGAAATCACAAAAACCGTAAACCGCATTAGCTGGCTGGCCTTGTGCGTTGCGCACATTGTCGGACAGTGCAAACCAAGAACGAAATATATAAATGCTTGCGTCGACCAAATAGAGTCTGTCGGTATTATCCATCGCTATCAAAAATCTGCTCTAGAACTTGCATCAGGTTAGTTCACCGCTACTTAAACACCAAGTTAATAGGCATCACACACTGCGTCATTGGCATACCCAGCAATGAGCAGACTGAGCAAAAAGATAAAAGTAAATGGTGGGTTATACCAAGCAATATATCAGCGATTGTAACGTTTACGAAATTTGTCAACTTGACCTGCACTTTCTAGTATTTTCTGTTTACCTGTATAAAATGGATGACAAACCGAACAAACCTCAACGGTCATTTGCTCATCCGAATAAGTCGAACAAACTGTAAAGCGATTACCGCAACTACAAGTCACTGCAACATCTTTATACTTAGGATGTATATCTGCTTTCATTTTCTGGTCTCAAATAAAAACGCCTATCATAGCCGAATACCAAGCTATAAACAAGTAACTGTACGATGCCACGGCATCTGCGACGAATGGAGGAATGAAGCAGCGAAGCGCTGTACAGGGGTTTGAAAACCTAAACCTTGATGTGGTCGCTTAAAGTTGAAGCACCTAAGATATTCAAATGATTTCGTTAAACACAGATAAATCCTGCAGGTATCTGCCACTATACAACCGCACGCAGATAAGTAGGATAAAACTACTTTTTCAACAGCCCCACATTTCTACTTTGTGCTAACACTTTGTGTTGACTTAGCGGTGAAATCCCAAAGTTCTTTAGGTAGCCTGAATGTGATTTTTTCCTCAACACCTACTTGTTCGACAATCTCGGTGGCCTGGTAATTTTTTAATGCCAGCACGACGCTCTGGACTAGGGTTTCGGGGGCTGAAGCACCCGCTGATAAACCGACACACTGTTTGCCTTTCAACCAGTGAGAAGAGATCTCTTCCGGCGTATCTATTAAATAAGAGTCGACGCCGCGTTTGAGCGCGATTTCATGCAGACGGTTAGAGTTTGAACTATTTTTAGAACCTACGATGAGTATCAGATCGCATACTTTGACAAGTTCTTTGATAGTGTTTTGCCTATTTTGCGTTGCATAACAGATATCGTCTTTTTTCGGTCTACGTATATTGGGGAAACGTGCTACTAATATCTCTATAATTTCCGCAGTATCGTCTATCGAGAGCGTGGTTTGTGTCACCATTGCAACTTTAAGAGGATTACGAATTTGTATGCGTTCGGCATCTTGAGGAGACTCTACTAAAAATATAGTGTTCTCTGATGTAGTATCGTATTGCCCTATTGTCCCATCCACTTCTGGGTGGCCGCGATGTCCTATCATAATAGTTTCATAACCTTCTCGGTGATTTTTCAGCACTTCTAGATGTACTTTGGTAACCAGTGGACAGGTCGCATCTATTACGCGCAAACGGCGACGTTTTGCGTCTTCTCTGACACGACGAGAAACACCGTGCGCACTGAAAATAACAACCGAACCTTCGGGAATTTCATTTAAGTCCTCAACAAAAATTGCCCCTTTATTTCGTAGTTCTTCAACCACGCACCGATTATGCACGACTTCGTGCCGTACATAAACAGGGGACTCGAGCATATCCAATGTGCGTTCCACTATCTCTATCGCTCGATCTACGCCGGCGCAAAATCCTCGCGGGTTAGCCAAAAGTACTTTCATCTATGCTGAGCCTTATCACTAAGTGCAACACTTATAATAAGCAATGCTCCTATGGTAATACCTATATCCGCTATATTAAATGTTGGCCAATGATAGGACTGATAATAAACATCCAGAAAATCTACCACCGCACCTCTAAACAAACGATCAATCAAATTGCCGAGTGCGCCGCCCATTATCAGCATCATGCCCAAAGCCGATAGTAGGCTGCCTGGTTCGTCTGGTTTCAACCGTTTGAGTAAAGACCAGAGAAAGACACAAACGATTACGGTTACTGTAACAAAAAACCAACGTTGCCACCCTCCAGCCTCGCTGAGCAAGCTAAAAGCAGCACCCGTGTTGTACAGCAAAGTGAGATTGAACGACGGCATTATAGGATATGGACGACCTTGAAGTAGCCACGACTCCGCCAACCCTTTACTAATCTGATCTAATAAAACAATCAGCAAAGCGAAGCCTAACCATCTGTAATGGTAACTCCTCAATGGAACTCCTAAATATTAACCTTTCGTGGTGTCCTTGTTTCTAACCACTAATCTCCAATGCACGACAAACAATATAATTTGAATTAACAAAACGATAGAGTATTCTAGGATTTCCTGCTGTCCCTGTCTGCGTTCTGTTTTTAGTGCAATATCATACGCTTCATTGCGCTTGCGGGTAATTTCTTGTTCGGTCATATCTTTAAATTTATCATAGCGGCCGCCGCTATCCCCAGACTGCAAAATAAATTCATCGTTGCTCTGATATTTGGAGTACTCCCAACCGGGCAGAGTTATGTGCGGAGCAACCACGCCCACTATGCTGTAGATAATCACGCCAATCGCAATGCTACCTATCAGCACATTAATAAAACAAACTGCCAGAGCATATAGTCCTACATAATTTCTTTTAACCATTTACTTTTTCCCTATTTATTTTCGCACTGCTATCATAACATAGTGGAACTAGAGGTTTAACTGTTAGGGTCTTATTAGTATGGGTGTGCCTTCCTCGACAAGATGCCATATCAACCGCATATCCTTGTTTTTCAAGGCGATACAACCTTGAGTCCAATCTTTTTTGAGGTTTATCTTTTTAATAGAATCGTTCGGTTCTCCGTGGATTACAATATCGCCGCCCGGATTGTTGCCTTTGAGCTTTGCGATACGCCTATCCGTGTCGTTCGGAAAAGAAATGCTAAGCGAACGGAAGAAACTACTGCTAGGATTGCGCCCGTTAATATAATAAAGTCCTTCGGGAGTACGCGAATCCCCTTCTTTTTGTTTATGTCCTATGGGATTTTGCCCCAATGAGATTGCAAATGTATGCGTAATTTCCCAATCGGTTAACAAATGCAACTGCCGAGCAGCTTTTTCCACTAAAATGGCATTGACTTTCTCTTGTGCGATCGCCGAATCCCCTATCATAAGTAGGAGGGCAGAAATAATGATGGGTATCACTTTGTTCATATTTCAGTGGTCTCCTCAATTTAGCGCCAAAACTCGGGTGAGATTTCCATTCGGGTATTTTTCCCTAGAAGGTCTCAGGCTGTCAAGTCACAAGGGGATTATGGGAGGGGATTATGGTCGTTTTTCTCTCATACTTAATACCAGTATATCGGCAAAACTCTATTTGGTAGCGGCTTGAATTTATACCGAAAGATTAAAGGTTTTGGAAGATGCGGATACCAGCCTAATGGGTATGACATACAATCCATAGAAGCTTTTGGTATCTTTAGATTTTTATTGTGGTGATATAGCTTTAGAGGATAAAGAGAGCATAAAGCCCATCTTCACACAGCTCCACATTTTTACTTTAGGTTGGCAAGCGATGTTAAGTCCGGTGAGTTAACGATAACATGGTATTCTATGCGAAATGAAAACTTACTTAGTCGGCGGCGCAGTACGCAATGCAATGTTAGGTCGAGAAGTGTCGGAGAGAGACTGGGTCGTAGTCGGTGCCAAACCGGAGGAGATGCTAAAACTAGGATATAAGCAAGTTGGAAAGCAGTTCCCAGTTTTTTTACATCCTAAAACGAAAGAAGAATATGCCTTGGCGCGTACCGAGCATAAAACAAGCCACGGATATCACGGCTTTGAGTTTGATACTTCCCCAGACATCCGCATAGAGGACGATTTAAGGCGTCGCGATCTAACTATCAATGCGATAGCCCAAGATGAAAACGGCGTAATCATCGATCCATGGGGGGGACGTAACGATATTACTATGCGTATGCTCAGGCATATATCGGATTCGTTTGCTGAGGACCCAGTGAGGGTGTTGCGCGCCGCTCGTTTTGCTGCACAGTTCTACGGGCTGGATTTTAGGATTGCACCTGAGACCATTGCGTTGATGAAACAAATGGTTGCTGACGGAGAAGTTGACTATTTGGTTGCTGAGCGGGTTTGGCAAGAAACCGCAAAAGCGTTTGCAACCGATTATCCATCGGTGTACCTCAAAGTGCTAGTCGGTGTCGGTGCGCTCGCCCGTATCGCCCCGGAATTGGATGACTTATTGCGGCGGGTTGGCGATACTGCCGAGCAAGAATATGGCGACCTAACCAACTGTTTATTTAAGGCGATAGACCTGGCACCCAAACAGTCACCGGCGGTATTATTGGCAATATTGTCTTTGTATGCGTATCGCACTAATGTTTCTATTTCAAAACTAAGTGATCGGTGGAAATTATCAAGAGTTTACCGGTGGATGATTGATGCCGCCGAGCGGTTTGCCGATAGCCTAAAATTAGCTTCTGAGTTACCTGCTCAGAAGCTATTAGATTTTTTAGAGCAAGCCGACGCAATTAGACAACGAGAGCGATTTAATGACTTATTGACCGCTTATAAATTATCCGATGCCGAAAACCTCGCTGAGCGTAATGTAGCGCGCCTGACGCGTGTCTTAGATGTGCTGGCTATAGTTAGACTGGATGTTCAAGGATTGCCAGGGCAGTTGGCAAGGCAGCGCTTCCGCAAACTGCAACTGGAGGCGATTAATTCGTTATGAGCAAAAACAATACGACACCCAGCAAAAGACGATAGATAACAAAAGGAAGCAGCCCTATTTTTTCGACAAAGTGGATGAACAGTTTGATAGTCAACAACGCAAATAATGCGGAGATAATAAACCCCAGTATTATCGGATACCACAAAGCGACCTGGGCCTCAGGGTCTTGCAGCATATTCCAAGCATTGAATACAACGGCACCGCCGATCACCGGAATTGCCAATAAAAATGAAAAGTTCAACGACTGGCGGCGTGATAAGCCGAGCAGCAATGCTGCAGTGATTGTAATGCCAGCTCTGGAGGTGCCGGGAATCAGTGCAAGCACCTGCGCTAAACCGATAATAAATGCATATTTCAAGCTAATCGTGCGCACTATATTTGTGCGTCTATTAGAATCGGCATACCACAGTGCAAAAGCAAAAATGATGGTAGTCGTAGCGATAACCCAGGTGCTACGTAGTTCGTTACTTATCAAACCTTCAAGCAGTGCACCAGCGATGATGACCGGCAATGATGCAACAACGAGCGGTGGCCATATATTCTGGTTGAACGAAAGCGTTGACTTTGAACTAACCGGTTGAGCACTGCTGATGTTGACGAGTTCTCTACGAAAGTGGAATATTACGGCAGCCAAAGTGCCACCGTGCACAGCGATATCAAAAGCTAAAAAACCTTTGCCCAATCCCAACAGGTGTGCGGTTAAAATAAGGTGTGCGGAACTTGACACGGGTAGAAATTCGGTGATGCCTTGTACCAAGGCGAGCACCCAGATTTGCAGAAAGTCCATGAATATAGCTTTTATATCAATATCCCAAGCCCTTATCATAGCAGGAGTAGTGCGTTGGTGAAACAACAAAAGGTTGTTTTGATAACCGCTGCCGCCAAGCGCATTGGTGCGCAGATTGCACGAACACTACATCAGGCAGATATGAAAGTGCTACTACATTATCATAAATCTTCCGCTGCTGCGCAAAAGCTGAGTGCACAACTCAACGAACTACGCCCCGATTCAGTGCAGACATTAACCGCCGACTTATCCGATTTGCAGGCGATAAAAGTACTTGCGCAAAATGCACAAGCCCGTTGGGGATATGTTGATGCATTGGTCAATAACGCGGCAGCGTTCTATCCGACCGAACTTAACTCTGTGGATGCCGTACACTGGGAACAACATATTAATCTCAATATGAGAGCTCCGCTATTTTTAAGTTGCGAGTTGGCACCCATATTAGCAAGACAACAAGGTTGCATTGTCAATATAGGCGACATACACGCCATTCGTCCGCTCAAAGGACACACCGTTTATTCGGCGAGCAAAGCAGGATTGGCTATGATTACTCAGTCGTTAGCCAAGGAGCTCGCTCCTGAGGTGCGTTGTAATGCGGTCTATCCGGGTGCCATATTATGGCCAGAAAATGATTACGATGATGACAAAAGGCAGGAGATCTTAAACCGTACGCTACTCAAAAGAGCTGGGCATCCAATGGATATTGCATCGGCGGTATTGTTTTTGGTGCGCAATGCAGACTATATAACCGGTCAGACTTTGATAGTCGACGGTGGGCGCACGCTGCATAGCTAAATAGTTGGTTGCAAAGTAAACGCATAGATAGGTGTGTCGGCACTTAATCTACTGCCCACGAGAAAGAGATTTTTTTTATCAGTGCTTGTTGTTGGCATTGTTCCCACAATTCGGCGAAGCATATCCCCGTTTTTGGGTGTCTTAAATCACCGGCAATTTCCTGCATGGGTTTTAGCACAAAAGCATGTTTCATCAGATCTTTATGCGGTAAAAGTAGACCGTTGTTATCAGTAATTAAATTATCGTAGAGTAGCAGGTCCAGATCGAGAACCCTGGAGACGAATTGATCCTTACCTCGTTTTCTTCCATGCCGTTTTTCTATCTCAAAAAATACTTTGCTGACATACTCCGGTGTTAGTGAGGTCTCTAAGCGAACCACCATGTTATAAAAATCATCTCCGTTAAAACCGACTGCAGATGACTGGTATACGGAAGATTTTTTTATGTTTCGGAATATCTGTTGTAAGGTATGCACGCACGATCGCAGATTGTGTGCTTTATTGATGTTGCTACCAATGCCGACATACACCCAAGACACGATAGTAATCTCAGTGGCTACCGCGCTCGATAGAGACACCGACGCCTTGTGCACCGCGAATAGCACCCGTTTTGTTCAGATCTAGTCTCAACCATCGGATATTAAACTCTTCAACCAGCGAGTTGGCAAGATCGTTGGCTAGGGTTTCAATCAGTTGATACTCCGATCTCGCAACGAAACTTTGGATATATTTAGCAATACTTTTATAGTCAAGGGTGTCGTCAAGTTTGTCGCTCTGTGCAGCGGTTCCAATATCGGCAGCCATTTCTAAATCAGCATACAGCACCTGACGGATTTGCCTCTCCCAGGCAAACACACCGATAGTCGCCTCTAGTTTAAGTTCCTTTAGAAAAATTTTATCCATCGTTCTATCATACCACCTTGTTTGCCGTCTGCTTTAGATAAACTAGAAGACTTACAAACCACAGAGTTGCAGCGATGGTTTGCAACCAACCGTATAACAGGGCACCGCCAGCAATATCAATTAAACCCAGTGAGAAATAGACGAGCGCTAGTAGTGTTGATAACTGACAAGACCTGCGGCGTGCATGCAATAGCCCGCGCAATACCATAAGTAACGGTAAGCCTAAAGCTAAAATCGGCAGTACGCGGGGTATTTTCTCAGGAGGTTCTATCAGTGCATTCCATAAGACTAATACACTGAGTAGCGTTAAGTAGGATGCTAGCGAAACCATCCAGGCGATATTTCGCATTAGGATTTATTATTCAGCAAGCAAGCGAATCCGGCAATCCGTTTGCCGAAGGCGATGCATAGTTCACTCTCCGTGGCATCTATTGGGCGGTCGGCCTTACGGCCTGCTACATGGCTAGGCCCGTAAGGTGTGCCGCCGCTTTGAGTGCGATGTAGAGCATTCTCAGAATAAGGCAAGCCACACAAAATCATGCCGTGGTGGAATAACGGTAGCATCATAGAAAGTAAAGTAGTCTCTTGCCCACCGTGCAAGCTCGAAGTAGAAGTAAACACACCGGCCGGTTTCCCGGCTAGAGCACTGCTCAACCACAAACCACTGGTTTGATCCCAAAAGTGCTTCATCGGAGCTGCCATATTACCGAAGTGGGTTGGGCTACCTATCACCAATCCTTTGCAGCTGGCTAACTCGTCAAGTGTTGCATAAGGAGGTCCTTGTTGAGGTACGTTAGTTTGTTCGCTCGGCGATTTCGTAATCGGCGGTACGGTGCGCAACATTGCTTGTGCCTCGCCGCTATTTTCAATGCCGCGAGCAATCAAACGCGCCATCCGTTCGGTGGCGCCGTGCACGCTGTAATAAATAATTAGTAGCCGGCAATTATCCATAACATGCTTAGTCAGCCATATAACTATCACTTAAGATTACTGCTAAAAAGATCATCAGGCAGATGCAAGATAAATTCACAATAGCGTATATTATATAGGATAGTAAATTACAGTATTTACTGTGCCAATCTGACTGAAGCGGCGTAAGCGATGAACGAGCAGATATTTTAGCCGCCATTGAAAATGTTTAATTAGTGTAACCACAAAATGCAAATACAAAATGTACAATATTATTCGTAAGCTAGGCTTTCTGA
Source organism: Chromatiales bacterium (assembly GCA_014323925.1). NCBI lineage: Bacteria > Pseudomonadati > Pseudomonadota > Gammaproteobacteria > Chromatiales > Chromatiales bacterium. Next base: position 114,498 of record JACONC010000003.1, read on the forward strand.
GAACGATGCTCTATATATCGGCGCTACTGGTGGTTATATTTTCTCCTACCCCAGGTGCACAGGTTGATGTCAGGTGGCCTGGAATATTAACGACGGTGATGGTGCCAGCACTCGCACCGCTTATTTTTATGGTTATTGTCTTCGACTTGATTATGTCTAGGGTGGTGAGTAAAGGACGTACCCATAATGGTTCACCACCGCTACCTAGGTTCTTTTGGCTAGGTGCAACTCTGGCACTGATTATTTTGTTAAGGTGGTTACCCCATCTACTGTCACTGTCGATATGATGTTAATCGACATCGATATCATCAAAAGAGTTTTTCTATGTCTTTCTCCTTTTGCCCGGCTGGTGTGGCGATTTTCTTAGGTAGATAATCTTTTCTAAAGGTTTCAAGGATGGCATTTGTATCGCTGGGATGAGCGAGCAGGCCACTTTCAGGGTCGATTTTAGCGGACACCACCTCAGGCGGGCGAAAGTAGGGAGTCTCGTCATTCTCAGTGATGGTTTTTTCTATAAAGTCTATCCATATCGGCAAGGCTGCCACAGCACCAGTTTCGCGATTACCTAGTGGTTGTTGATTATCAAAACCCACCCAAACGGTGCAGGCAATATTGCGATTGAAGCCTGAGAACCAGGCATCGTGCTGATTGTTAGTGGTGCCAGTTTTACCTGCTAAGTCGCTCCGTTTTAAGGTACGATAAACACTACGAGCAGTGCCTTTGCGCGTTACACTTTGTAGCATGCTGGATAACTGGTAAGCAATATCCGCCGGGATTGCCTGAGGCAAAAGTTGCTCATCAACATTGTCCTCGGCTATTTGACTATTGATATCATCCTGAGCGATTTCTGGGTAGCAATTATCGCCACATAGTTTTGGCGGAGCAGCCTCAAAAAGAACCTCTTCATTAGAGATGATTTTTTCTATGAAATAAGGTGTTACTAAAAAACCACCGTTGGCGAAAGTTGCATAACCGCGAGTAATCTCCAGAGGTGTGGCGGTGCCAGAACCCAATGCCATGGTTAGATTATACGGATGGTTTTCACGCGCAAAACCGAACTTTTTAATGTAGTCTAAAGTTTTTCGTAATCCGATTGCGTCAACTAGTTTCACTGAGACCATATTGCGAGAATAAGTCAGTGCTTCTCTAAGACGCGTAGGACCGAAAAACTTGCCACTGTAGTTTTCCGGCCGCCAATCTTGGCGAGATGATGTCTCGCTAAATACCACCGGTGTATCATTCACTATTGTTGCCGGTGTATAACCTTCGGCGAGTGCCGAGGCATAGATAAACGGCTTGAAACTCGAGCCCGGTTGTCGTTTTGCCTGAGTTGCTCGATTAAATTTGCTTTGATAAAAATCAAAACCGCCGGTCAATGCGAGTAGCGCGCCGCTATTTGGGTCGAGTGCTACCAACGCCCCCTCAATTTCAGGGATTTGCGCTACCCGTAGTTTATTATCTTGATTGAGTAGCCAGATAATATCACCGCGTTGCGCTATCTTCGTAGCTTCTTCTATCGCCGGACCTACATAATCGCTGTTGAGGTAGGGTTGCCATTGCCAGTGCGTGCGTGCCAATGTAGTCTCCTGAGCATCTTTAGGGATAACCCGCAACAGATCGCGATTTGCCTCTATCACGACCGCGGGTAGCAGTCCTCCGGGACTCGGTAATTGTCGTAGTTTGGCTTGCAATGCTGCGTGGTCAACAGGTGTACCGACTTCAATACTTTCGGTGGTGCCGCGCCAGCCATGGCGACGGTCGTAATTAAGTAGCCCGCGCCGCAGGCTGGCCTGGGCGTTTTCTTGCATTGTTTGGTGTATGGTGGTGTACACATCAAAGCCATCGGAGTAGGCACTTTCGCCATACTGCTCGACCATATAGGCGCGCACCATCTCGGCAACATAAGGCGCTTGCAGATCCATTTTTATATTGTGCTCGGCGGCAGTGATGGGTGCCGCCATTGCCTGCGCGTATTCGTCGGCAGAAATCATCTGCAATTTGAGCATGCGTCCTAATACATAAGCTCGCCGTTCCTTTGCTTTTTCAGGATTGGCGATTGGGTTGTATGTTGAAGGTGCTTTAGGTAGGCTTGCGATCATCGCATTTTGCGCCAGTGTTAGTTCGCCGATATTCTTGCCGTAATAAATCTCGGCAGCGGCGGCAATGCCGTAAGCACGCTTACCTAGAAATATTTTATTGAGATATAAGTTTAGTATTTCTGCTTTACTGAGTAGTCGCTCAATGATCAGGGCGAGGTATATTTCTTTGATTTTGCGTTCAAAGGTGCGTTGATTGCTTAAAAAGAAATTGCGTGCTAACTGCATGGTAATTGTACTACCGCCTTGGGTGCGTTGCCCAGTTTCTATTAGATTAATAGTCGCCCGTATCAGACCTTCGTAGTCTATGCCTAGGTGTTCATAGAAGCGATCGTCTTCGGCGGCGATAAACGCATCGATAATTTGTTGAGGGACATCTTCAAGGTCAATGGGTATGCGTCGTTTATCCCCGAAGATTGCATAAAGTTCACCTTCTTTGGTATAAACTCTAAGCGGCGTTTGCACGCGAATCGTCTTCATCTCTTCCAGAGAGGGCAGTTCTGGTGCAATATAAAGATAAACCGCAACCACTGCAATAATAGCAAGAGAAAATGATGCTACGATAAATAATAGTAGCTGTTTTAAGAATTTGAACACGGCAAGCGCATCAGGCGGTAAACTAGACCCAGCATAAATTTAATTTTAACATAGACACGACTATGAATATATTCTTGATAGGGCCTATGGCAACTGGCAAAAGCTGCATAGGTAATGTTTTAGCACAACGGTTAAGGCTACCTTTTTATGATACCGACGATTTAATTTGTCTGCATGCTGCTATGGATATTCCAACAATATTTGAAAAAGAGGGTGAGTCCGGCTTTAGAAAACGCGAAGCCACGGTGTTGCGCGAGCTCGCCGACCATCGTGATATGGTGGTGGCAACTGGTGGTGGTGCGGTTATGGATGAGCAAAATTGCAAATATATCAAAGAAAATGGTACAGTAGTCTACTTGAACACTCCGCTAGGCGAGCGCTATAAAAGAATACAACCTCTAAGTGGGCGACCTTTATTGATGGATGGAAATGCTCATGAGGTGATGCAAGAATTAGATAATATACGTGTACCTATATACCAAGCCCTCGCCGATTTTGTCGTTGATAATAGTGGCGATGTAGATGCAACTACGCGAAGGATTATTGAATATATAAATGAGATGAAGCGATTATGAACACCCTCAAGGTAGAACTGGGTCAGCGTAGCTATCCGATTCATATCGGTCGTGGATTGTTAGAGCAGGTTGATGCATTATTAACCACAAACTGGCAAGGCACACATATAGTGATACTGTCCGACGATACCGTTGCACCGCTTTATATGCAAGTAGTGTGTGATGCAATCGCACCAGCGCATAAGGTAGATAAAATCATTATACCGACTGGTGAGATGCATAAAACACTGCAAACTTTTGAGCAGGTTTGTAGTCAACTATTGCACCATAGAACCGAGCGTGACGCGTTGTTGGTGGCACTTGGTGGCGGGGTGGTCGGTGATATCGCAGGTTTCGTTGCGGCCAGCTATCAACGCGGCATCGCATTTGCACAAATCCCTACAACATTGCTTGCGCAAGTTGACTCATCAGTCGGTGGTAAAACCGGGGTCAATCACGCACTCGGCAAAAACATGATCGGAGCTTTCTATCAGCCGTGTTGTGTTATCACCGACCTGCAGACTCTGACCACTCTACCACCTAGACATTATATAGCCGGGCTTGCCGAGGTAGTTAAATACGGTTTGATTATGGATGTCGATTTTTTTACTTGGCTGGAGGATAATGTAGACGCGCTACTGAGTCACGATGACGGTGCGTTGAGCTATGCGATAGAACATTCATGTGCGCTGAAGGCACAGATTGTGGCTGCCGACGAACACGAACAAAGCGGCAAGCGGACACTACTCAATTTAGGGCATACCTTCGGCCATGCAATAGAGACTACCACAGGCTACGGGCAGTGGCTGCACGGTGAAGCGGTTGGATGCGGACTGGTGTTGGCCGCCCAGCTGTCGGCAAGTGCTGGTTATTTGTCCGAAAAAAGTGTTTACCGTATCTTCTCATTGCTCAAGCGGCTGGGCTTGCCGACCTCCATACCACATACTCTGAACAGTCAAACACTATTGGATGTGATGGTACTGGATAAGAAAAACAAGTCTGGGCGTAGGCACTATATTTTATTGCGAGCAATAGGTGATGCCTTCGAAAGCGACAGCGTAGAGTATGATGTTGTAAAAGGTGTATTAGACAATGCGCCAAATAATGACTAACGCACCATGTTATCAATTAGCACAGTACTGATAGGCAATAGTGAGATGACACGCTTCGAAGAGCTTGTAGCCTATGTAAAATTGCAAGCTCGCCGCGGTGAGATATTCATTGAGATGGATGTCCGTCCACCCTTTGCCGATACACCAGAGGACTGGGAGCAACAGCTAGAAGCTGCATTCACTTCAGCGAATAACCTAGAGTAAATGATGCAGGACTATTGGAATGACTCACCGAATGTCGACAAGGGGCGGTTACGGGTGCCCGATGATATTGCCGATCTGAGTTTCAGAGTTGAATGTCATGGTGGCTTGGTGGTTGATCACGCTTATCAGTTATATCAGGAGATCAGCCGAATATTACCGTGGTTTGCAGAACAACCTAGTGTTGCTTTGCATACACTGCACGGAGCCGAGTCTGGCAATGGCTGGGTGCGACCCTATAAAGACGGCGCACTACTCTTTTTGTCCAAGCGTACCCGCTTGCGCTTGCGCCTAACTAAATCCCGCTTTTCAGACGCTGCGCTTTTAGCGGGACATACATTAACTATCGGCGATTGTAAGGTTGATATTAAGCCGCCGACGATTCGTGCCCTCAGCTCGCAGACCACCTTATTTTGTCGATCTTTGGTGTCGGCGAACGACCAAGATGAAAATGGATTTTTGCATTATGCAACTACCCTACTCAATGCCAAAGGCATACACCCGCGGCAGATGATGGGTGGGCGACGACACACAATCAAGACGCCTGATAAGACATTCCACGCGAGAAGCTTAATGATAGTAGACCTCAGCTTTGAAGAAAGCATATTGCTACAGCAAAGCGGATTAGGAACCGAGCAAAAACTCGGCTGCGGTGTATTCTTACCTCATAAAAGCATAGGGAACCCCGCAGATAAATCATAACCCCTACTCTTCTCTCCTCAATTTCTGACTCACATCTATAGTTTTCTTTGCAGTATCTATGTCAAGAGACAGCAGGCTTTTTTGAGTTTCATCATAATCCTCATCAGGTAAATGCGAGATATAACAAGTCCCAATTTGCCTTTCCAAGGCTACCTTTAGAGTTCTGTAATCAATAGCACCAGGGTTGTATCAGTCATATATGCAGACTTCTGGTTCAGGGTATACATTGGCATGCCGCCCTCTGGCTTCCTATGCACGGCATATCCCTGTGTGTGTAGCAAACGGTAAACAAGCTGAATATATTTGCACTTACAAATCAGGAGAGAAAAGGTGTTGATTCCTGCTCCTCTATATATAAAATATATCATTAGAAGAGAATTGATATATTTTATACTATGAGTGGAGCGAAACAACCAACCCTACGCCAGCTAAACTATCTACGTGCACTTTACCAAAAACTGCATTTTAAGCATGCTGCTGATAGTTGTTCAATTACTCAGGCTGCTTTTAGCACAGCTATTAACAATTTAGAGCAAGCTCTGGGTGTGACTCTCATTGATAGAACTAATAAGCAGGTTGTGTTCACATCTTTAGGTAAAAAAATTATTGAGCAAACTGATGTTATCCTCCACGAAGTCAAACAACTGCAGGATATTGCTGATAGCAATACAACATTATTTTCAAGCCACCTGCGGTTGGGAATTATTCCAACTATAGCCCCCTTTATCCTGCCGAGAGCCCTTCCTAAAATAAGCGCTAAGTGGCCGCAGATGCGTTTGTCAATCCACGAAGATTTAACCGCCAACTTAAACAAGATGCTATTGAAAGGGGATCTTGATATATTACTATTAGCATTGCCAGTTACACTAAAAGGTGCCGAAAGCCTAGGCCTTTTTAAGGATCATTTTAAGCTCGCATACAAAAAAAACACATCGCTTTTCTCACCCCCCGATTATCGAGAAAGTCTACTACCAGACGGTAGTATCCTGCTACTTAAAGACGGTCACTGTCTTAGGAATCATGCATTGTCGGCATGTAGTATAGAAAACGAGGATAAAGTAAGCCCTTATGCGGTGAGCAGTATGCATACTCTAATACAGATGGTACAAAGTGATATCGGCATTACCTTTATACCAGAATTGGCAATCCGAGCCAATCTACTCAAATATACTGCGATAGAAACAATGGATATGCCGGCACATGCATACCGAGAGATAGGGTTTGCCTGGCGTAAAGGGACAAGACAAAGAGAAAAGTTTTGTCAATTTGCCAAGACTCTCCTTACGATAACCGGTATTAATTTGCCGCCGGTATCCGCCTAAAGCAGTTTTCATTTGATAAGCAACTAGAGAGATCTTTTTAATACCTTAGATACGCCCTAATGTACAGATATGGAAAACACTTCGGGATCAATGGACGGTCTACCTTGCGTATGACTATAGGACCTTTTAGTCAACGCTCGGATAAAAATAAAGTCTAAAAATTTAGCAATACGCATTAATAAGTGGTTTTGAGGAGCGATTGCATCATAATCTATCTACACAAATAGGTCAGGTTGAAGCTTATGATTCCCCTGCATGAATAGCCTCTCTTTATTTATTTATTATCCATTTTTGTTTATTTTCAAGGCTTTTTCACTGGTATTACTATTTTTTTCAAAAAATAGTTGAATTAATATTGATATATAAGTATATTATGATATACTGATAAACAATAGTTCAAAGGAGAGATTTAATGGAATTAGTGATTTTAACAGTTATTTGGTCAACGATATTTCTTTGTATGTCAAAGGGATATCTGGATTAAGAAAGAATATAGCATATGCCGAGTTCCCCCTATATTCGGCGACAGGAAGTCAAACCCTCCTTAGAAACAGTGGTAAAGGATTACCACTAACACCCTGTTTACCGGGGATTCTTTCCCCGGCTTTTTTTCTATCTTATTCAAAAGAACCTTCCTATTATATATTTGAAGTTCTTCAACTGCAATAGTATTTACGATGCCAAGACAGGTATATTTTTATTCGGCTTATTTAGTGTGAACTAAACGATATTGAACTTGAAAAAATTGAAGCTAGCCAATCGGTGATTTACACGCTTAAGTATATAATTATCATTTTTTAATCTAGTCTAGCATTTACCGTCTATCATTGACTTAGGTGGTAGAGTTGCAGAAAATACAGAGTATAAAAAGTAGTATTTGTTAATGATTGTTATTGTTTCACCGGCTAAACGGCTTAATTTTGATACCAGTAAACTAAGTAAGCGAAGCACTCCGCTATTTATTAAAGATGCGAACCTGTTGGTATCACAGTTGCGAAAGTTATCGTCCACTAGGCTACAGAAACTGATGTCGGTGAGTGCAAAGATAGCCGATTTGAATGTCGACCGATTCCAGTTATGGGATCAATCTACAACTAGCGAAAAAGCAAAGCAAGCTCTTTTGGCATTTTGTGGCGATGTTTATTTGAGCCTCGATGCAACCACCTTTAGCACCAAGGATTTTGATTTTGCCCAGAAGCATTTGCGTATATTATCCGGCTTATACGGTGTATTGAAACCGCTGGATATGATACAACCCTATCGTCTAGAGATGGGGACGCGCCTTAAAAATAAGCACGGCGAGCACTTATACGATTTTTGGGGTAGCCGCATCACCGATGTCATTAATGCGGAACTTGAAAAGATGCCTCGTGCAGTGCTCGTTAATCTAGCATCCGATGAATACTTTCGTTCAATCGTTGCAGATAAACTTAGCGCAACAATTATTACTCCAGTATTCAAGGAGAAAAAGAATAGAACACACAAGGTAATTAGCTTTACTGCCAAACGCGCGCGCGGCATGATGGCGCGCCACATTATAAAAAACCGTATCACTTCACCTGAATTATTGAAACAGTTTTGTGACAAAGATTATCGCTATCGGGATGAGCTATCAACCACCTCGCAGTGGGTATTTACGCGTGGCTGATGCGCCTATTAATTAAGAGGGTCAGTTTGCTCGCTAAAGGCTTCAATGAAATATGAGATCGCTTATTCTTTTATGGGAGATATGGTTAGACTTCATCGTCATCATGTGGCACCTAATACTTATGCAAGCCACTCCCCAGCAGCTACCGGCGTATAAAAAGCTACTCATCCTGTCGTGTACATTTATGCTAACGATGGGCATTCTCTCTGCCCTAGCTAGCGGTTTGGCCGACATTAATTTATTGGAAGCCTTTGTCGACTTATTTTTCTTATTGGTTTTCTTAAAAATATTGTTATATTTGTTCAGATTTCCAATGCGCTTTACGCAAACTGCAACGGCAATCACTGGCACCATAGCTATGTTTAGCGTTTTGTTCATACCGTTGAATTTTGTTGCTGCTGACATTATAGGCTTTGGCGAGAATACCCAATCCGAAATGCAGAGTTCACCGATTGGTGCGGTGCTTGCACTGATTTATTTGGCATTATTTATCTGGATGCTGAGGGTATTAGGACATATTTTCAAACATGCGCTGGAAGTGCGTTTGTTTTTTGCGATTGGTATCGCGCTACTTTATTTAATGAGTAGCTTGTTCGTTTCACTCATGGTTTTGTGACCCACTATGCCCGTAGGCAAGATATATCTACTCGGCATCAGTGGCACTTTTATGGCAGGGCTTGCTTGCATCGCTCGTGAGCTGGGCTGGTCGGTATATGGCTGCGACAAAGCAGCGTGGCCACCTATGAGCAAGCAGCTCATTGATCACCATATTAAACTAGATAAACCCTGTAGCGTATCGGCTCTTGGTTGCTACGATTCGTATATCATTGGCAATGCCATGAGCCGAGGCAATGAGTTAGTCGAGGCTTTGTTAACGCAGCGCATACCTATTTATTCGGCGCCACAATGGTTATACGAACAGGTATTGCATAATCGTCGGGTGCTGTGTGTGGCCGGTAGCCACGGTAAAACAACAACGACTGCTATGCTCGCTTGGATATTAGAGTTCGCCGGTATGCAGCCTGGCTTTCTAATTGGTGGCGTTCCTATCAATTTCGGTATTTCCGCCCGTCTAGGTCATTCCGATTTATTCGTCATTGAGGGCGACGAATACGATACCGCTTTTTTTGATAAGAGATCGAAATTTGTGCATTATCACCCACAAGTATTGGTGTTGAATAACCTAGAGTTCGATCACGCTGATATTTTTGACGACTTGGCTGCCGTCCAGACACAATTTCATCACCTACTTAGAACATTGGCGACTGACGACTATGTGTTGATACGCGCCGGCGAGCCGGCACTTGATGATGTAATAAAAAAGGGATTCTGGTCACAATGCGAGTATTTCGATGTAGATAACGACACTGCCGACTGGCAAGCACACACGCACAATGGTGGTTTTGACATATCGTATAAAGGGAAAGCGAAAGGGCATTGCCAGTGGGGAGTCGCCGGTGAGCATAACATCGCCAATGCCGTCGGTGCGGTCGCCGCTGCTGCCCGTGTGGGTGTGCCACCGCAAACTGCACTGCAAGCATTGGCAGACTTCAAGGGAGTGCGTCGCCGCCTAGAAGTCTGCAGCACTTACCAAGGCATTACAGTGTACGATGATTTTGCCCACCACCCGAGTGAAATTAAAGCAAGCATAGCAGCACTGTGTTCACAAAAAGCAACCCGCGTGTTGGTTGCTTTTGAACCACGCTCAAATACAATGAAAGCCGGCATTCACAACGACATACTAGGCAGTGCTTTTGACCAAGCCGACTGTCTTTTCTTTTACAGTCCTGCAGACTTAGATTGGTCGGCTGAAGCTGTATTGCAAAAAGCAAAACTCCGATGGTCTTGTTATGCTGATATAGATCGTTTGCGTTCAGCGATTATTGCAGAACTTGCCGAAGGTGATCATTTGTTGATTATGTCCAATGGTGATTTCGCAGGATTAAAAGATAAATTGCTGGCGGATTTAAAGGAAGCATTATCAAAAAAGCAGTAAAGCCGGCGCATCGCCGTGAGTTAGCTAAAGTTCTGGTGAAGCAGGGTTGGCATTGCATATGCCCAAGCGTTTAGCTTACAGTAAATAAGCCAAATCTAGATATACTGTCCAAAATGTCATGGCATCGTACATCAGGTTGACATGTGCTAAAAATTAGGTCGTGTTATGCTATAATTCTGGTTAAACTCACATAGCAAAGGAGGAAATATTATGAATCCACTTAGTTCTATTACGGGAACAATTATCGCTGGTTTTGTTTTATCTGTGATAATTAGTTTACTTCTTTGATGCGTTTTGTATAAGGAGATATCAAAATGGATATGATAAATATGAATTCTTTAATCGTATGGTTGCATGTGTTCGTTGGAATTATATGGATAGGGTTGCTCTATTATTTTAATTTTGTGCAAGTACCGGCAGTTGCCAAAGCGACTGCAGACACAGACGGGCCAGGACCTGCTGCAATTAATAAGTATATAGCACCTCGAGCTCTTGCTTGGTTTCGCTACGGCGCTTTGCTCACTTGGCTAACCGGTGCTGCCGCTCTACAAATTGTTTGGGGCGAAGTCGGGGGAATTCACGGTGCATTTATGCTCAATGATTCTTTACGGATTATTGGGATAGGCGCGTGGCTTGGAACCATTATGTTATTAATTGTATGGGGAGTGATATGGCCTAATCAAAAGAAAATTCTGGGATTAGGCGGCCGCCAAGCCAGCGACGAAGAGAAAGCCAAGGCTAAGAAAATAGCCTTGATGGCATCTCGCACTAACACATTGCTCTCTATACCAATGTTGATGTGTATGGTCGGCGGTGGCATGGGACACGGACTTCCATTTTTCTAGGCCTGAGCATACCCCAAAATTATAGAGGGATGTCTGTCACTCAAACACGGCTAGTGCGTTGAATGGCAGACGATGCCGTAGTTTTCAGACCACCTTATTCCGCTTGGCTTTTCACTTTATGCCATGCTTCCTCTAATTGCTGCCTAGAGGCACAATTAAAGTTCAAGCCGTTGGCTTCTAGAATGACAGCCATCTTTTGAAAGCGATATTCAAATTTATAGTTGGCTTCGGTCAATGCAACTTCAGGATCTATACCGTAGTGGCGAGCGAGGCTGATAGCAGTAAACAAAAAGTCGCCTAGTTCCTCCCTAATATGTTCATTGCGTTTTGGTGTGCTCGCATCCGCTTCAATTATCTCTTCCAATTCCTCGTATAACTTGGCAATGACTTCCTTGGCATCACACCAGTCGAAACGATGATGCTGCGCAATATCCTGTATTTGCAGGCTAACCTTAAAAGTAGATTGAGCGTGATCTACTTCTGCAAATGGATTGGTGGTCTCTGCTGGAAATTTTGACTTCATATTTTATTGCCTAGTATATCTCAAAATCGTTTATCGTCATTATTCTATCTGCATAGTACATACTCAGAGAGGCCTATAGTACAATATAGTGGTCTTTCGCGGCGGTTCCTTCGCGGCAGTGCTGTTGTGAACCCCACCAGGCCCGGAAGGGAGCAATGGTAGCAATAAAACTGGGTGCCGAAGATTTACGGTCGCGGAAGGCTTTTCAGCTTAAATAAAATAAATGAGTTACCAAGTTCTCGCCCGTAAATGGCGGCCGCGTACCTTTGAGGAGGTTATAGGTCAGCAACATATTATTCAGACTTTGCAGAATGCTTTGTCTCTCGGTCGTCTTCACCATGCGTATTTATTTAGCGGTACCCGAGGTGTGGGTAAAACAACACTGGCAAGAATACTGGCCAAGTGTTTCAATTGTGAAAAAGGTGTCAGTGCGATTCCATGTAATAAATGCAACGCGTGTCAACAAACCGACTCTGGGCATTATGTCGACTTTATCGAAGTAGATGCAGCATCACGCACTGGCGTCGAAAATATGCGGGAGTTATTGGATAATGTTCCTTACGCACCGAATACTGGCAGTTATAAAATTTATCTGATAGATGAAGTGCACATGTTGTCGATCAGTAGCTTTAACGCGCTACTGAAAACCTTGGAAGAGCCACCCGGACATATAAAATTTTTCTTTGCGACGACTCATCCGCAAAAGATACCAGTGACGATTTTATCGCGGTGCCTACAATTTAATCTATTACGTCTGCCGCATACATTAATTCGCGACTATATTTCAAAAATGCTTGACCAAGAGCATGTTGATTTTGAAAAAGAAGCACTGGACGAGATTGCGGTTGCTGCCGACGGTAGCGTGCGAGATGCATTGAGCCTTCTGGACCAAGCAATTTCTTATGGCGGCGGCACACTCAAAAGCGACGCCGTAAAAGAGATGTTAGGTAGTACTTGCAGATCACAAGTGGTAGAATTACTTAATCATATTGCAGTTCAAGATATATCCGGTGCTATCGCCTTGAGCGACGAGATTTACCAAAGCGGTGCTGATTTTAACGATGTTCTCAGAGAACTCATCGCGTTATTGCATTTAGTCGCTTTGCGACAAGCACTACCCACCAACGAATTATTGCCTCAATTTGACGAAACGGATATTGATAAATTGGCAACTAACATTGCGCCACAAGATATACAATTATATTATCAATTTGCGTTGGCAAATAAACGCGATATGGCAATAGCTTCTGATTACAAGGGTCTTTTTGATATGACCTTGTTAAAGATGATATGCTTTGTACCTATGTCTCAACCTGCCTCGCATCAGGCACAAACATATCTGAGTAATACAATGCTACGCACCACGGAAGCTATATGCTCTGCAGATAAGACTACCGACATCGCCAACCAAATACCTGATGCCGAGAACAATAAACAATCTACAGCTGTAGCAAAAAACAGCGGTCACAGCTTGACTGATTGTAACAGCGTAGAAGCATGGCAACAATATATAGAAGCATCAGGGCTCGCCGGAGCAGCTCGTGGAATATGCCTTAATTCTTTACTCGCTATTCAAGCAGACAATCGGGTGACAATAGAAATCGCTCCTGATATTAAAGATTTATGCACCAAAGAGATGGAAGAGGAGATATTAAATACGCTTGTAAAACTTGACGACAAGGATATACAATTAGCATTCAAATATACTGAACCTGAGGTAACGCCTGTTGCTGAATATGATAGGATAAACCGAGAAAAACAATGTAGTGCCGAACAGTCAATAAAGGAAGACCCTCATGTGCAGGCTCTACAAAAGAAACTTGGTGCGCAAATAATAATGAATACGACCAAACCTAGAGAGGCAAAAAATTAATAATGTCAGATACCACAGAAGATAAATATAAGCTACCTTTAATAGAAGATAAGTATTTTAGCAAGCTACATACAATGTTATTAACTATAGGTTTTGCGAGGTCCGGATCTTCTCTAGTCGGTTATTTGTTAACCGCACATCCCAACATGGTTATCGCACACGAACCCGGCATAAGAACCTTATACAAGGCAGGAGACATCATCCTACTACTGTATGGTATTTTATTCAAAAATCAACAGATGTATACTAGGGCAGTAGAAGCGCAAAAAGTAGAAATAGATAAAATTATACCGGCCTCAAACGAACCTAAGACGAAAGGTTCTCGCCGGACTGAATGGTATCCTATTGTTCCTAATCAGTGGCAAAATCGCTGTAAATCCCTAGAAGTGGCAGGTGTAAAAGAATCCGCTAGAATAGCACATCTATTGGTGGAGGGGGATACATTAAAACAATTTACTTCTCTTGTTAAAAAGAAAAAAATGTCATTAAAGTTTATTTTTACAGTGCGCAATCCTTATGACATGATAGCTACGCGTGTAAGAGAGGTAATGCATTCTAAAAGAATCTCTGAAATAGAAAAATTATCAAAGTCTATTTCAGTGTATGAGAGACACTGTGTGTGCAACAAAAATCTTCTGAGTCGGATAAAAGCGAAAAATGTATTTATAAATAGACACGAAGACATGGTTGCTGATCCCAAAGATCAATTAACGAAACTATGTCGCTTCTTAAAGGTCAAAGCCAGCCAAGATTATTTAAATGACTGTATGTCGGTAGTCTGCCCGACTGCCAGAGAGAGCCGCTATGAAATTGATTGGTTGGAAGAACATAAAGAAAGGGTTGCAAAGCTAAGCGAAGATTATGATTTTTTCGCAGGATACAGCTGGTCGTCTTGAATAAGCCTTTCTCATTATAGTGAAACGACCCAACCTAGAGGAGTGAAAAATTAGAAATGTCAGACACCATACAAGATAAGTATAAGCTACCCGTAATAGACGGTAAGTATTTTAGAAAGCTACATACGATGGTATTAACCATTGGTTTTAATAGAGCCGGTTCTTCTCTAGTCGGTTATTTATTAAACGCGCATCCCAATATAGTTGTCGCACACGAGCCCAAAGCAAGAAAAAGCTTATACTTACTTGAAGATATCAGGATGTTACTTTATGGTATTTTATTGGGGGATAATGACATTTATAAAAAAGTAATGCGAAGGCGAAAATTAGAAACAGATGGAATTAACCCGGCTTCACAAGAGCCTAGGATGAGAGTCAAATTAGGTGCTACACGTTATCCTCATATACCTAATCAATGGCAATATCACTGTAAGCGCCTAGAAGTGGCAGGTATAAAAGCATCTTATATGACATCACTTATTTTCTCTAGAGGCAACATATTAGAAAAATTCACTGATATTATTAAAAAGCAAAAAATGTCATTGAAGTTTATTTTCACAGTGCGGAATCCTTATGACATAATAACTACTGCCACAATAGAAAGAATAAAAAAGCACATGATGCATACTGAAGAAAATAAAAAAATATTGCTAGATGTGATTAAATTGTCGGAGATACGAGCCGCATATAACAAAGAGCTTCTGAGTCGTATAAAAGCGCAAAATGTATTTATAAGTAGACACGAAGACACGGTTGCTGATCCCAAAGATCAATTAACGAAGCTATGCCACTTCTTAAAAGTTGAAGTCAACGAAGATTACTTAAATGACTGTATGTCGGTAGTCTGGAAAACTGCAAGACAGAGCCGCCACGAAATTGACTGGTCTGAAGAACATAAGAAGAGGGTTGCAAAGCTAATTGAAGATCACGATTTTTTCTCAGGATACAGCTGGTCATCTTGAATAAGCTTTTTCTGTAGAAAAGTACTCTTCAGCAATACTTTCAATGATTTTTTCAACTATCCAAGGGAGTTTGTGATTTTTACAAGAATTACTGGACGAGCATTTATGCGCAGATAATGTGGAATAATTTTTAACTGCTATACTAAGCGGATGACCTTCCCCCTTTTTTAGGTCCATTTTCAAAGAGAGTTTTCACGCTGATTTTTCCGCAAATACACTAGGCGGTTGATAGCCTAGCGAACTGTGCGGTCGAACTTCATTATAATCTTTTCGCCAACTCTCAATGGTCATTCTA
>JACONC010000004.1:0-55000 GCA_014323925.1 Chromatiales bacterium
TCTACTGAGATGATGATGGTATTACTACTAACATTCAATGGGACGGTATTGTTGGTGATTGGGTCATCATTCGCAGTAATGGCAATGATATTACCATTGTCGTTAGAGGTCGGATTTAACTCGATTTGTGCTACATCGCTATCCACGATTGTGGTGTATTGCATTGTTTGGCTATTGAAGCTGGGGTCAAGTTTTAAATTGGGACCAGGTTGCCCAGTAGATAGAGTCAGAGCAGTTAAGTACGGCATTTGTCGGGTGACTATTATCGTATAGCGTGCAGTGGCTCTGCCATCTGGTGTGGTTACTGAGATGATAATGGTATTACTACTAACATTCAATGGGACGATATTATTGATGATTGGGTTATCATTCGCAGTAATGGCAATGATATTACCATTGCCGTTAGAGGTCGGATTTAACTCGATTTGTGTTACATCGCTACCCACGGTTGTGGTGTATTGCATTGTTTGGCTACTGAAGCTGGGGTCAAGTTTTAAATTGGGACCAGGTTGCCCAGTAGATAGAGTCAGAGCGGTCAAGTACGGCATTTGCCGGGTGACTATGATCGTATAGCGTGCAGTATCTCTGCCATCTGGTGTTGCTACTGAGATAATAATAGTGTTATTACCGACATTCAATGGGGCGATATTATTGATGATTGGGTTACCGTTAGTAGTCATAGTAATGCGATTGCCACTGGCGTTAGAGGTCAGATTTAATCTAATTTGTGTTACATCGCTATCTACGATTGTGTTGTATTGCATTGTTTGGCTACTGAAGCTTGGGTCAAGTTTTAAATTGGGACCAGGTTGCCCAGTCGATAGGGTCAGAGCGGTTAAATATGGCAGTTGTCGTCGAGTCACTGTTAGCGTATAGCGTGCAGTGGCTCTGTCATCTGGTGTGGTTACTGAGATGATGATGGTATTACTACTAATATTCAATGGGACGGTATTATTGATGATCGGGTTATCATTCGCAGTAATAGCAATGATATTACCATTGCCGTTAGAGGTCGGATTTAACTCGATCTGTGTTATATCGCTATTCACGACTGTGGTGTATTGCATTGTTTGGCTACTAAAGCTTGGATTAAGTTGTCCGCTGGATAGAGTCAGAGCGGTCAAATACGGCATTTGTCGGGTGACTGTTAGCCTATAGCGTGCAGTGGCTCTGCCATCTGGTGTTGCTACTGAGATGATGATAGTGTTATTACCGACATTCAATGGGACGGTATTATTGGTGATTGGGTTACCGTTAGCAGTCGTAGTAATGCGATTGCCACTGGCGTTAGAGATCGGAGTTAGCCTAATTTGTGCTACATCGCTATCCACGATTGTCGTGTATTGCATTGTTTGGCTACTGAAGCTGGGGTCAAGCTTTAAGTTGGGACCAGGCTGCCCAGTTGATAAGGTCAGAGCGGTTAAGTATGGCGGTTGCCGGCGGGTTACTATTATCGTATAGCTTGCAGTGGCTTTGCCATCAGCTGATGTAACGACTATGTTGATAGTATTATCACCTACATTGAGCGGCACTCCAGCACCGCCACCACCGGATACAGCTGTACCGTTGATGGTAATCCTCTGTCCGCTATAGTTGGGCATCGGTGTGACATTAAGGATGTCTGTATCGCTATCAACGGTTGCTGTATATTGTTTGACTGTGCTATCAAAGGATGGGGTGAGTGGTCCTGGCGATATGGATAGATTTTGTAAAACAACACTGGAGGGAGATGTTCTCTGCGCTTGAATAATATAAGATATGTCACAAGGAACATCAGGAATATTGGAGAAATCTCTGAAGCGAACATTTCCGACACCGACTATTGTGGCTTGTTCATCGGAACTTAAAATGACTGTGATAGTATCGGTTGCAGCGATTCTGATTAGCTCTCCATCTATCATTTGAGTAAATGAGTCCATGTAGCGAAGTGTATAGTGGTTGGGTGGCTGTGAGCTCTGTGGGCTAGCTTCCTGATAAATAATGGTCTGATCATCGTTATCCATTAAACTGAATCGCCCAGATGGTGTCCGCACCATATCGTATTCGCTATCTATAAATTTGATATCATCAATATTGAGCCCTAAGCATTGTACATATACATTCTCATATCTAGCGTGCCAGCTACCTACAGGTTCAAAACTTTGTTCGGATAGCCGTATGATTTTTATAGTATAAGTTTCCGTTCTGCCATTATCTCCAGTGCTCACTGTTACTGTAGCCGTTTGAACGGTCTCTGCAGTTAAGTGAATCGCAACATTCGTCGTCACTGATCTACCGTTGACAGTGATTTTTTGGCGATCATTAATAGTTTGTAAATTAACCTCAAGTTGTGTTGTGTCACTGGCAACGGTTGCAACATAAGCAGTTATTGTGCTATTGAAACTTGGATATAGCTCTCCTACTGACAGAGAAAGTTTAGCCAACCTTGGAGGTGTATTGTCGTAAAATGGCCGTCTTGAGTCATCACAAGTAGAAGTATCATTAGGATAATAGCTACTCCCATCTGTCAATGCACATTGAACGCGCCCATCTTCATAAATTTTATCAAAGCGAGAAATAGCACCTTCGCATGAACTTAAATTTAGGTTGCTAGAGAGTACGCCGCGTACAAAGTATCTAGGTCCCCAAAAAGAAGCACCTGATGCACCTCCTGCTATGCCACCGCGAAGAGCCTTTATGCTGTAATGGGTACATCCATAACCACGACAATTCTCAAGGCGAACAATACCTCCACGGGCAGAGGTTATAATATCTAGTGCATATCGAAACCCAGTCACTTCAGCTTGTGCATAGTTTTGACGGTTAGAGTTTCCGTGATGTAGTGTCTCTAGAGTAGAACCGACGCTCAAGCTATCAGGGTTGTAGCCCAACAAGAAAGGACTATTTGTCTGAGACGATGGACGGCCGTCGGCGCGTTGAATAGAGTTTCTGTTAACCCAAAGCAATGCCCAATCACCTCTGCCATTTCCGGCGATGAATCTAACATCATTGCCGACGAGTTTGTCATCAGCGGTTGCACAAACGGATTGACTAGTTCTGACTTGTGCATTGATAACGCTGCCTTTGCGCATTTCCTGTGAACTACCGGGATGAACGCAATGTAACGCAGTTAATAGATAGTATCCGGAATTACCCGAACTATTTAGAAAACCACCTGTACATGAAAATGCGTCCCCACTGGGTGCTGTATATATTATCTGGCTAATAGCACGGTATGCCCCTATATCGTCGGCGATGCATTCATCATTGCGAACTGGACAGCTAGGTTGCTGAGCTTGACTTTCTGATGAAAAGCCTCTGAGTGCAGGGAAATCGTCGTTGCCTTTTCTAAAATAATGATTGATTTTTTTAATGATAAACGGGAAAGTATTGGGTTGTAAGCTACTATCCTCAGCCGCCCATACTTCAATAACGATGGCATTCCCTGGAACGCTGGTCGACCAAAATTCTTCCTTATTCTGACTACGGATATCGGGATATTCACCGATATGGCTGGTTACCGCGTTTTGACCAGAATAGACTTTAACTTTCAACTGAGATGTTAGGGTGGCTTCAGAGAATAATACCTGCATGCCGACCGCAGCAGGAGATTTGATATGCAGATGCCAGATATTAAAGTTCTCTTTAGTGCCCAACAATTTCCAGTTTGAGTGATTGACCGAAATATCTCGTTGTATAGTCAGGTAAGTACGATCTTTTTGTGCGATTAAATCGACGATTTCTAGCTGCTCCTGATAGCTGAGTTCGGGTAGGACGATGGTTGCATCGTCTGGGTAGAGATACATCATCTCGCGAGCACTTTGTATCGTTTTAGGTTCAAAAGTAGCACTGGGTTGCGCCGGCATATAAGCCTCTGCAGCACTGAATATAAGAAAAATAGCTATCGCTACTGATAATTTTCTAATCATGAGTTGCTGCTGAATAAATATAGGGGGTTACTTTCTCTCTATTCATTATAAGTCTAGCCGCTCAAAAGATGCCAGGCGATTGATACAAACACACAGGGATGATGTTCCTTTTTTATCTCTCAGCTAGGTATTATATTCACAGGTGCCCGACTTCAGACTGACTTACGCATTAGTTTTTTCTGGTGTCGGTGATACAGCGGAAAATCTTTCTTTTTAATGTTCTTATCTCAGTGGACCTTCAAGGAATACTCGGGTGCGCACTAAGATACCGAAATTCACCTTGAGTATATATTGTTCCATTGCACTGGGATCTCTATCTACGACATCTATATAAATTGTGTTGATACTATCTGTCAGCGTGATTGGGAGAGCTTCACCACTGGCGATAGGTTGATTATTGATGCTAGAACCGCTTTGCGGTGTATAGCGAACGGCAATTGTGCGTCCGGCATCGGCGGTCGGTGTTACAAGAATGTTGTTTAGCGTGTGATCTACACTGATAAAATAGTTTAAGTTTGTAGGGTTAAAGTCTGGTTTTAGGGTTAATTGTTGGGTAGTGGTTGGGGTCTGTGCGGCAACGATGAGATCGCTTAAGGTAGCAGTGCTTAGGCGCCTGATTGTTAAACGGTAGTTTTGCATACCAGTGTCGTCTGCAGTTGCTACTGTGATGGTAGTTGGATTATCTCCCACCTCGAGTCTAACCGCAGTGTTAGTGTTCTGTTCATTAATAGTAATGGTATGCAAATCGCTATCCGCAGTGATCATTACATTCACTTCTCTCACACCATTACCCACAGTTGCCCGGTAATTTAGTGTAGCATCTTGACATTGTTGCCCAGCAAAATGAGGCATGATAGTTCCTACTGATAGCGACAAGGCGGTTAAACAGGGTTTTTGGCGGGTCACTGTTATCGTATAGCTTGTAATAGCTTGACCATCTGGTGTGGCTACTGAGAGGGTGATGATATTATTACCAACATTCAATGGGACGGTATTGTTGGTGATTGGATTATCATTCGCAGTAATAGCAATGGTATTGCGATTGCCGTTAGAGGTCGGATTTAACCTAATTTGTGCTACATCGCTATCTACGATTGCGGTGTATTGCATTGTTCGGCTATTAAAATTCGGATTAACTTGCCCAGTAGATAGAGTCAGAGCAGTTAAGTACGGCATTTGTCGGGTGACCGTTATCGTATAGCTTGCAGTGGCTCTGCCATCGGCTGATGTGACGACTATGTTGATAGTATTATCGCCTACATTGAGTGGTACTCTCGCACCACTACCACTGGATGCGGCTGTACCATTAATGATAATCTCCTGTCCGTCATGGTTGGCTACCGGTGTGACTATAAAGGTTCCTATATCGCTATCAACAGTCGCTGTATATTGTTTTATTGTGCTATCAAAGGATGGTGTGAGTTGTAAGGATGGTGTGGGTTGTTCTGTCGACAAGGATAGATCTTTTAAAGCAATGCTGGAGCGAGGCCTCTGCACTTGAATGATATAAGATGTATTACAGGTGAAATCAGGAAGATCTGTGGCGCGAGCGTTTCCGAAACCGACTACTGTGGCTTGTTCATCGGAATTTAAAATGACTGTTATAGTATCGGTTTCTGTGAATCCGAATTCGGTAGATGAATCTGTGTAGCGAAATGTATAGCGATTGGGTGGTTGTCGACGAGTTTCGTTATAAATAATAGAGGAATCACTGTTATTAATTAAATTGAATCGCCCAGATGATGTCTGCACAATATCATATTCGCTACCTACAGGGCCAAAAAGATCGTCAGCGGTCAACCCTAAGCATTGTATATCTACATGCTCATATGCAATAATTTGCCAAGTACCTACGGGTTCAAAACTTTGTTCAGATAGTCGTATGATTTTTATGGTATAAGTATGCTTTTCGCTATCGTCCGCAGTACGCACCGTTATTGTAATCATTTGAACTGCTTCTGAAGATAAGCGAATCATAGCATTCGCCGCCACTGCTCTACCGTTGACAGTAATTTTTTGGCGATCAGCAGCAGCTCGTAAATTAAGCTCAAGTTGGGTTGTGTCCCCGTCAACGGTTGCAACATAAGCAGTTATTGCGCTATTAAAATTCGGATATAAATCTCCTGCCGACAGAGAAAGTTGAGCTAATCTTGGAGATATTCTAGCTAATCTTGGCGTATCGTAAAGCGGCCGACTTGAGTCATCACAACTAGAAGTATTGTCAGGATAATAGAGATTTCCATCTGTTAATGCACATTGAACGCGGCCGTCTTCATAAATTTTATCAAAGCGAGAAATAGAACCTTCGCATGCATTTTCACTAGCAGTACTAAGCACACCGCGTACCAAGTATCTAGGTCCCCAAAAGGAAGCACCTGATGCACCTTCCGCTAAGCCACCGCGAAGAGCATTTATGCTGTAATGCGTACATACATCACTACGACAATTCAGAAAAAGAACATTACCTTCAGAGTTAGATGTGATACTATTGACTGCATATCGGCGTCCGGTCACTTCAGCTTGTGCATAGTTTTGACGGTTAGAGTTTCCGTGATGTAGTGTCTCTAGAGTAGAACCGACGCTCAAGCTATCAGAGTTGTAGCCCAACAAGACAGGACTATTTGTTCGAGACGGTAGACGACGACCATCAGCGCGTTGCACAGAGTTGCTGTTAACCCAAAGCAATGCCCAATCACCTCTGTCATTTCCGGCGATGAATCTAACATCATTTCCTACGAGTTTGTCATCATCAGTTGCACAAACGGATTGACTGGTTATGACTTGTGCATTGATAATGCTACCTTTGCGCATTTCCTGTGAACTACCGGGATAAATGCAATGGAACGCGGTTAATAGATAGAGTTCGGAACTACCCGAACTATTTAGAAAACTACCTGTACATGAAAATGTCCGTCCATTGGGTTCTGTATATTCTATAAAGCTAATAGCACGATATGCTCCTATATCGTCGGGGATGCATTCATTATTCTGAACTGAACAGCTAGGTTGCTGAGCTTGGCTTTCTAATGAAAAGTCTCTGAGTGCAGGTAAATCGTCGCTCCTTTTTCTAAAATAATGATTGATTTTTTTAATGATAAACGGGAAAGTGCTAGGTTGTAAGCTACTATCCTGCGCCACCCATACTTCAATAACGATGGTATTTCCTGGGACGCTGGTCGACCAAAATTCTTCTTTATTTTGACTACGGATATCGGGATATTCACCAATATGGCTGGTTACCGCGTTTTGACCAGAATAGACTTTGACTTTGAACTGAGATGTTAGAGTGGCTTCAGAGAATAATACCTGCATGCCGACCGCAGCGGGAGATTTGATATGTAGATGCCAGATATTAAAGTTCTCTTTAGTGCCTAGCAATTTCCAGTTTGAGTTATTGACCGAAATATCTCGTTGTATAGTCAGGTAAGTGCGATCTTTTTGTGTGATTAAATCGAAGATTTCTAGCTGCTCCTGATAGCTGAGTTCAGGTAAAACGATGGATGCATCGTCTGGATAGAGATACATCATCTCGCGGGCATTTTGTATAGTTTTAGGTTCAAAAGTAGCACTGGGTTGTGCAGGCATATAAGCCTCTGAAGCACTGAATATAAGAAAAATAGCTATCGCTGCCGATAATTTTCTAATCATGAATTGCTGCTGAATAAAAAATAGAGGGTTACTTTATTTATTCATTATAAACCTAGCCGCTCAAAAGGTGCCAGGCGATTGATACAAACACACAAGAATGGTGTTCTTGTTGATTTCCCAGTCAAGTATGACATTCACAGGTCGCCCGACTGCGGGCTGATTTATGCGCTTGTATCGTTAGGTATGATAACAGAGTTATGAAGGATTACAAACCGCTCCCTTAAACTAGAGAGTTCGGTTTTCTAGTATTCAACTATCCGATGGGCTTAAATAAGGTTTCAAATAGCGCCCAGTCCACGAATTGAGATTTTGCGCGACGGCTTCGGGGGTGCCGCAGGCAATAATCTGTCCGCCTTTGGCACCGCCTTCAGGTCCTAGATCTATCACCCAATCAGCGGTTTTAATGACATCCAAATTATGCTCTATGACAATAATGGTATTGCCTTCGTCGCGCAAGCGATAGAGTACTTTTAGCAGTTGCTCTATGTCGTAGAAGTGTAATCCGGTAGTTGGTTCATCTAATAAATATAAGGTTTTTCCTGTACTTCTCTTGGCAAGTTCACGCGATAGTTTAATACGCTGTGCTTCTCCGCCTGACAAAGTGGTCGAGTTCTGCCCAAGCCGGATGTAAGACAAACCTACATCAATTAGGGTTTGTAGTTTGTTGCGTATCGCTGGAATTGCATGAAAGAAAACAATTGCATCCTCTACGGTCATGTCCAACACTTGACTGATGTTTTTTTCTTTGTAGTGGATGTCTAGGGTTTCTCGGTTATATCGCAATCCTCTGCATACATCGCAACGCACATAGACATCAGGCAAAAAATGCATTTCTACTTTAACCACACCGTCGCCTTGGCAGGCCTCACATCGCCCACCTTTGACATTAAAACTAAAACGCCCAGGCAGATAGCCGCGGCTACGTGCTTCTGGAGTATTTGAAAATAGTTCTCGCACCGGCGTAAATAAACCAGTATAGGTTGCCGGGTTGGAGCGCGGCGTGCGCCCGATAGGGCTCTGATCGATATTGATAATTTTATCTATCTGCTCTAAACCAATGATTTCTCTGCACGGCGCCGGATGCATATTGCTACGATGTAGGGTATTGGCAACATGTTTGTACAAGGTTTCGTTGATGAGCGTAGATTTACCCGAACCCGATACACCAGTGATGCAGGTTAACAAGCCCAAAGGTATTTTCACATTGATGTTTTTGAGGTTATTACCAGAAGCTTTGTTGATTTTTAATATACGCTTGGCTTGCATAGGTGTGCGCTTGGGAACGGCGATAGTGCGTTCACCTGAAAGATAGCAACCGGTGAGTGATTTTGAATGATTGATGATTTGCTTAGGCGTACCGCAGGCAACTACAGTGCCACCGTGTTCACCAGCACCGGGACCCAAATCGAGTATGTAATCAGCTGATAGCATGGCATCTTTATCGTGTTCAACAACCAGCACACTGTTGCCTAGATCGCGCAGTTCGGTGAGGGTATTCAGCAGTCGCTTGTTGTCGCGTTGATGCAGACCGATCGATGGTTCATCCAGAATATACATGACTCCGACTAATTGTGAGCCGACTTGACTGGCTAACCTGATACGCTGTGCTTCTCCACCCGATAGGGTTTCAGCACTACGACTGAGCGATAAATAGTCGAGTCCAACATTGACGAGGAATTTTAAGCGGTGGCGTATCTCGATGAGGATTTTGTCAGCTATCTCGGCTTGCTTTGCATCCAGTTTTAATTGTTTGAAAAACTCAAGCACATCGGATATGGTCATAGCTGAGACTTCGGGCAGGCGAGTCTTCGCAATATAAACATGACGCGCCGACTCATTGAGTCTTTCGCCGTCGCACTGCGGGCAATTTTGCAATGAAAGTAATCCTCTTAGTTTTTCTTTGATAAATTCCGAGTCGGTCTGGTTATATCGCTCCGCCATGCCGCTGATAATGCCCTTGAAAGGATGGCGGCGACTGATATATTTACCAGTATGATCGCGGTAGCGAAATTCAATTATTTGTTTAGCATCGCCGTAGAGTATCGCTTGTCTCACTGCGTGTTTGATAGTGCCAAATTTCTGCTCAACATCAAAACCGTAATGCTTGGCTAATGATTTTATCGTCTCGATATAGTAGTCATTGCGTCGATCCCAGCCGCGTATTGCACCACCCAATAAACTAATATTCGGGTTGACTATTTTTTCTTCGTCAAAGTATTCAATAACACCTAAGCCATCGCATTCAGAACACGCACCGATCGGATTATTGAACGAGAATAAGCGTGGTTGCAGTTCACTCAATGTATAACCGCAATGCGGGCATGAAAAACTAGCGGAAAAAAGTAACTGTTGCTCAGGGTGTTCTAGCGGGAGGGCAATAGCTAAATCATTTGCCATATTGAGTGCGATTTCCAATGACTCGGCAATACGTTGTTGTGCGTTTTCTTTGACTTTCAGTCGGTCTACTACGACTTCTATGGTATGTTTTTTATGCAGCGCTAATTTGGGCTGTTGGTCTATTTCGTAGAGCTTGCCGTTGATGCGCACCCGCAGGAAACCTTGTAACTTTAGCTCCTTGAATAATTTATCGTAGACGCCTTTGCGCGCGCGTATCACCGGCGCTAAAATCAGTAGCGCAGTATTCTCTGGCATAGCCATGACACGATCGACCATTTGACTCACGGTTTCGCTATTCAGCGGGATATTGTGCTTAGGGCAATACGGTGTACCGACGCGCGCATAGAGCAATCGCAAGTAATCGTGTATTTCGGTTACCGTGCCCACCGTAGAACGCGGGTTATGCGATGTGCTTTTTTGATCAATAGAAATCGCTGGTGATAAACCCTCTATTTGATCGACATCAGGTTTTTCCATGCGTGTTAAGAATTGTCTGGCATAAGCAGATAGCGATTCGACATAGCGTCTTTGACCTTCTGCAAAAATAGTATCAAAAGCCAACGAGGATTTTCCAGAGCCAGAAAGGCCAGTGATGACAACGAGTTTATTCCTAGGTATTTTCAGATCTATGTTTTTTAGGTTATGCGTGCGAGCGCCTTTGATATGTATTATATTTTTCATTGATTCATTGCGGTCAAATTGCCGTTATAATATGCAAGCATCAAATAATCGTTGAACAATAAAGAACATCACACGGTACCTATGAATAGCATTGAGCGGCACACTGCGCTGAGTTTAGGAGGAGTTTATGCGATTCGCATGTTCGGTCTATTCCTAATTCTGCCAGTCTTTGCATTACACAGTCACGAGTTTAAATTTGCTACTTCTACCTTGACAGGAATTGCTCTGGGGATTTACGGTTTGACCCAAGCGTGTCTGCAAATTCCTATGGGCTTATTGTCCGATCGCATAGGTCGTAAGACGGTTATTATAGCGGGATTTATATTATTTTGTATAGGCAGTGTAATCGCAGCACTGGCAGAGACCATCTACGGTGTTATACTCGGGCGCGCACTGCAAGGTGCTGGTGCGGTTGCTTCTACCTTGATGGCACTGGCTGCTGATTTAAGCCGCCAAGAACAACTTTCGAGAATTAACATGATTATCGGTGGTGGTATCGTATTGGCTTTTGCATCAGCCCTGGTATTAGCACCTGTGTTGCATGCACAAATAGCTCTGTCGGGTATATTCTGGTTGTCTGCAATGCTGGGCGTATTGGCGATATCTATCGTTTTATACGGTGTTCCTAAGATTCCCGAAAATCGGAAAATATCGATATCAACACAATGGCAGCGCAACTGCATCAAGGCTGCGCTCAATGATAGAGAATTGCTACGCCTTTATCTAGGCGTATTCGCATTGCATGCGGCAATGGCAACAAATTTTCTGATTTTACCTGCGCTGATAGTCAAGCGATTGCATTTAGCGAGTGCTGATCATTGGATGTTTTATCTTTTTATATTGATAGTCTCAGTGGTATTAATATGGCCGATGCTTGTGTGGGGAGAGAAAAAGCAGCGCGTAAAAGAAATTTTTATCGCCGCGATTTTGTTACTGACGCTCAGCTACGCAAGTTGGTATGCTAGCGATGGTAGCATTACATTGATAATATCTGCATTATTATTTTTTACTGCGTTTAATTATCTAGAGGCCAATTTGCCCGCTTTAGTCAGCCGTAGATGCGATGCCGAGCACCGCGGCAGTTGTCTGGGTATGTTCTCTACTGCTCAATTTTTAGGGATATTTGCCGGCGCGAGCAGCGGTGGATTTTTACTTGAGTGGGGAGAGGTGAGTATAATAGTTCCGGGCTTATTACTGCTACTCATCTGGTTTTTTAGCGCATTCAGCATGAAAAAGGTTGTTTTGAGACGAGTATGAAATAAAAATTAAGGTTTTAGTTTATTTTTAATAGAGGAGAAATAATTATGTCAAGAGGAATTAATAAAGCAATTTTAATAGGCAACTTGGGACAGGATCCAGAAATTAGATATACCCCTAGCGGCTCTTCGGTTTGCAACCTGACACTCGCTACCAACGATAGCTGGAAAGATAAAGAAAGCGGCGAGCGCCACGAGCGAACCGAGTGGCACCGGCTCGTATTCTTCGGTCGCCTAGCGGAAATCGTCCAAGAGTATCTGCACAAAGGTTCACAGATTTATGTGGAAGGCAGAATACAGAGTAGAAAATGGCAAACGCAGGGTGGGGAAGAGCGAATGACGACGGAGATTATAGTCTCTGACATGCAGATATTAGGCTCGCGTAGCAGTACTGCAGAATACGATAGCGATAAAAATTTGCGCAACAGTCAACCGGCGAAGGCTGCGGATAAATCGACAGTAGAAGATACCGGCGATGCACACGCTTCTGAACATGCCAAGTTCAACGACGAGATACCTTTTTAAGGACAACAGAGTTACCTATATTCAGTAATGAAAGTTCTACAGGTAGGTAGGTTTTATCCTTTACCTATCGGTGGTGTTGAGCAGGTCATACGCAATATCTACGAGGGCTTAAACGCTATTGATGTAAGATGCGATGTGTTATCGTATAGCAACGCACTACGATCCTCGACACAGAGAACTTCGACCGGCACGATTTATAGGAGCGCAAGCATAGGATGTATCCGCTCGACTTGGTTGGCGCCGCTGTTGCCATGGCACCTCAAGCGCATCGCCGCCAATTACGATGTGATTCATGTACATCATCCAGATCCTATGTCTGCTGTGACATTATTTGCAGTCAGACCGAAGGCGAAGTTGGTCGTTCACTGGCATTGCGATATAGTTCGTCAAAAGATAGGGCGGGTTTTAATTACCCCACTGGTGCGTTGGTTGTTGAAGCGAGCGGACGCTATCGTCACCACGACCCCAGCTTATAAGAGAACTCGTTCTTTGCGCGATTGGTATGATAAAGTACACATTATTCCTGTAGGGATAGATGATAATTTCTCAGCGGCTGACCAGCAACGAGTGCAAGCAATCCGATCTGCGTATCCCGATCACTTTATCGTCTTGGCAATCGGGCGGTTGATATACTACAAAGGTTTTGAATATCTTATCAAAGCAGCACAGCATACTGATGATAAAGTCGTTATATTGATAGGAGGAGACGGCAAAGATAGGCGTAGATTGGAGCAGTTAATTATAAAACTTAAACTACAAGATAAGGTCAAATTACTCGGCTATATAGACCATCGTAATTTAGTGCATTATTACCGGGCATGCGATTTGTTTTGCCTCAGTTCGGTTGCCAAATCGGAAGCGTTCGGCATCGTGCAGCTAGAAGCGATGAAATACGCCAAGGCGATAGTTTCAACGGTCATACCTGGCTCCGGTGTAGATTGGGTAAACGCTGACCAAATCAGCGGCATTAGTGTCAAAGCAGGAGATGCAAAAGCGCTCGCGCAAGCGATCAATGTTTTACAACATCAGCCCGCGTTACGCAAGAGGATGGAACAGCGAGGTCGACTGCGTTTTGAAGATATGTTCACCCGTGAAAAAATGTGTAATAAATTAAAACAACTTTATGGTTCGTTATAACCGATGAATATCTTGATTACTGGTGGAGCCGGTTATGTCGGTAGTCATGTCGTACTACAACTGTCTGAACAAGCGCATTGCGTGGTCGTATGTGATGATTTATCTAACAGCTACAAAGAAGCAGTTATAGGTGCAGAGCTCTATCAGCAGAATATCGCTGATGCACAGATGGAAAATTTATTTAAGCAGTATCGTTTTGATGTGGTCATGCATTTTGCGGCATCAGTCAGTGTACTGGAATCGATGCACAATCCGTATCAATACTATATGAATAATACGGCAGCAACACTTAAATTGCTGCAACTTTGTAGTCATTACAAAATAAAGTATTTCATTTTATCGTCTACTGCTGCTGTATACGGCACTCCCGATAGCAAACTGATAGATGAAAACACACCGCTTGCGCCAGTGAATGCTTACGGTCATTCTAAATTGATGTGCGAGCGGCTGGTGATGGATATTTCATCACAAGCAGGATTTCGCTATGTTATTTTACGATATTTCAATGTTGCCGGAGCCGATCTGCAGTCTCGCATAGGTGAAAATAATCTGCAAAATACTCATTTAGTTAAAATCGCTTGCTTGACAGCAACGCAACGAGATGGACAAATGAATCTATACGGCACTGACTACGATACCGAAGACGGCACTTGCGTGCGAGATTACATACATGTATTAGATATTGCCGATGCGCATATAGCAGCGCAGAATTATTTATTGCAAGGCGGGGAATCGACAATCTTCAATTGCGGTTACGGGCATGGTTATAGCGTCAAGGAGATTTTGAATGCTGTAAAGCGTATTAGCTGTAATGATTTTAAGATTATAAACAGCGCACGCCGAGCAGGGGATCCGCCGGTATTAGTCGCAGATAACAATAAAATAAAGAAGATACTCAATTGGCAACCGCACTATGACAATATAGATATTATTATTGAAAGCGCACTGAATTGGGAGAGAAAACTACAGCAAACCGCTCACTCCCCCAAATAAGATTATAGATAATATTATCACAATGAATATTTATATCATTTATGCATTGGCTTTTATCACCACTTTGCTACTCACTTACATTTCCTATCGCATATTAATGGCAACGAATGTTATTGATATCCCAAATGATCGGAGTTTGCATCTGTTACCGCGTCCTCGCGGAGGCGGTATCGCCATTGTCATCACTTTTCTTTTAATCCTATTTATCAGCGACTTAGAAGATCAATTCAGTGCTAATTTCTCTTCAGCTTTAGTATACGGAGGGATAGGGATTGCACTGATTGGTTTTGCCGACGATCTGTATAGCTTACATCCGATTGTGCGTTTTAGTGCAACACTATGCATCGTCATATTTTCTGTTTTGAGCATCGGCATGCCGTCGATCTCGTTTATGGGATTTTCACTACAGCCGTCGCCGCTGTTATTTTTATTAGAAGTATTGGCAATACTGTGGGTGCTTAATTTATTTAATTTTATGGACGGTATAGATGCCATTGCATCGCTTGAGACGATTAGTGTTGCACTGATAGCTGCATTATTGCTAGTATTATTACCGCCGGTTTCAGCATCGGCATACTATCATCAGGAGGCTTTATTAATAATTGCTTTTTCTACAGCTGGTTTTTTGATATGGAATTGGCCGCCGGCTAAGCTATTTATGGGTGATGTGGGTAGTAGCTTTTTGGGTTTCACGCTGGCGCTGTTCGCCATACAGACCTCGATTGAGCAGATCTCAAATGTTTGGGTCTGGCTGATTCTAATGGGTGTATTTTTTATGGATGCTACAGTTACAATTATCAGACGGATATTGAATAGAGAGAAGTTTTACCAAGCCCACCGTCAGCATGCTTACCAGCGTCTTGTATTGTACATCCAAGCGCATAGCACATTGACATCCGAGATGGCGAGGGCTTATGCACATAAAGTCGTCTCTTTGATAGTCGTGGCTATTAATTTTTTGTGGTTGGCACCGTGGGCTTATATGGCAAAGCTACATTCTGAGCATGGCATGCTATTTGCATTGATTTCACTGACGCCTATACTGGTATTAATGATATTAGTACCGCGCCTATTGCCTATACAAAAGTCTGAAGCTCGACCACCGCTATGAAGCTGTTAAGTCAATTACTGGAATTATCCAGAATTTCTAAAAAGTTTATATTAGGCAGCTTAGATGTCGTGCTGAGTCTATTCTCCCTAGAACTTGCATTTTTAATGCGCTTAGAAGAATGGGTTAGGATAGATGACAAGTGGTTTCCGCTATTTGTATTAACGCCGTTGCTAACATTATTGATATTCTATCTAGCCGGCTTATATAGAATGGTTATCAGGCATGTGAGTCTAGATGCAGTGATACGCATTATCTTTGCAGTCGGTGCAGTATCCGCTTTAATATGGATTAGTAATTATTTCTTATTAAAAGTGCCGGGTTTGCCAAGGTCTATCATCGCAATTTTCGGTCTTGTTTTGTTGGGCTTGGTACTCAGTAGTCGCTTGGCTATGCACGCGCTTTTGCTACGAGAGTCACGAGTGCGCAAGCGGCAAATACCGATTGCTATATACGGTGCGAATAAAACCGGCATACAATTGGCTACGCTATGGAAAAGTATAGGCTCTGATTACAATCCAATATTTTTTATTGACGAAGCGCCAGAACAACAAACACAAGAAATGGTTGGTTTAAGGGTATATCCACTGTCCGGATTAGAAAAACAACTAGCCAAATATCACATTAAGGATATTTTTGTAGTATTGCAGACCGACGGGCTTAGTGATGAGGCTAGTGTGGCAATACTCAATAAACTGAGTTTGTATCCAGTCAAAGTGAGGTTGTTGCCAGCTACGATCGGTGATAGATTTAGCATGAAAGATACCAAAGTCGTGCAAATAGAGGATCTACTAAAACGCCGGCAAGTGGCACCCAATAAAATGCTTTTAGAGCGGGACATCACTGGTAATAATATCTTGGTCACTGGTGCTGGAGGTTCTATAGGCAGTCAGTTATGCGAGCAAATTATAAATCTGCAACCGCAAAAATTATTCGTCATCGAACAATCGGAATATGCATTATTTAGATTAGTCAATCGTTTGCAAAAGTTAGAAACATTCTCTAAAGCGAAGTTCGTGCCAATTTTAGAATCAGTTACCAACCGTCACTTTATCAATCATTTTTTTAGCCAAAACCGCATAGATATCATCTATCATGTTGCTGCTTACAAGCATGTGCCTATGGTCGAAGAAAATATAATCAGCGGTATATCTAATAATGTATTCGGTACGCAAATAGTTGCCGAAGCAGCGCTAAAGCATAAAGTCGGTTGTTTCGTATTGATTTCTACTGATAAAGCAGTGCAACCGACCAGTGTGATGGGGGCGAGTAAACGGCTGGCGGAAATGGTGATACAATCTCTTGCTGCAGACAATGATGCAACACGTCTATGCGTGGTTCGGTTTGGTAATGTAATGGGTACCTCAGGTTCGGTTATACCATTATTCCAAGAACACATTAATAAACGCGAAACTATTTATGTGACTGACGCGGATGCCGAACGATACTTTATGACCGTAGAAGAAGCGGCACAATTAATCATTCAAGCTGGCGCAATGGGCAGTAAAGGAGAGATATTTTTACTTGATATGGGAGAACCTATTAATATACTAGAGATTGCTAAAAAAATGATTCATCTCAGTGGATTAGAAGTTAAGCAAAACGGCAAAGGTGATATTAAAATCGCATATACAGGCTTACGACCAGGAGAAAAGCTAAAGGAAAAGTTGCATAGTGGTAGTAGCGATATTCATTCAACGACACATCCTAAAATCATGCAAACTGAAGAAGCGATAGAGGATTGGCAGCAATTATCCGCACAGCTACTGAGCTTAGCGACACAAATAGAGCGAAGAGATGCGGCGATGACAATCAGTCGATTAAAAGAGGTTGTATCATCGTATGAACCCAGTCATAATGGTGTCGGCAATGGCTAAGCAAAAGGTATATATCAAGACCCATGGGTGTCAGATGAACGAATACGATTCTGCTAAAATCCATGATTTATTGAATGAGACAGACGAATTCTGTAAAGTCGATAGCAGCGAAGAAGCTGATATTTTATTACTCAACACTTGCTCGGTACGGGAAAAAGCACAAGAGAAAGTCTTTTCCGAATTAGGCCGGTGGCGAGCAATCAAAGAAGCAAAGCCTAATACACTCATTGGTGTTGGTGGATGTGTCGCTAGCCAAGAAGGAGGGCAGTTAGTCGGTCGCGCCCCGCAAGTTGATATTGTATTCGGTCCACAAACTATACATCGCTTAGCCGATATGATAGAACAAGCCAAGCATAGCAAACAACCAGTAGTGGATATCAGCTTTCCAGAAATTGAGAAGTTTGATAAATTGGTGGCTCCGCATACCAATGGAGCGAGTGCTTTCGTCTCAATTATGGAAGGTTGCGATAAGTACTGTAGTTTTTGCGTAGTGCCTTATACTCGTGGCAAAGAAATCAGCCGTCCACTCAATGATATATTGGATGAGATAAAGTTATTGACTAAACAAGGGGTCAAG
Organism: Chromatiales bacterium; assembly: GCA_014323925.1. Taxonomy (NCBI): domain Bacteria; kingdom Pseudomonadati; phylum Pseudomonadota; class Gammaproteobacteria; order Chromatiales; species Chromatiales bacterium. The sequence continues at coordinate 18,108 of JACONC010000004.1, forward strand.
GAAGTTACGCTACTGGGGCAAAATGTTAACGGGTATTACTGGGAAGATGACGATCATTCGGTTAATTTTGCGCTGCTACTTTACTATGTTGCAGCACTTGATAATATACAACGCATACGCTATACGACATCGCATCCTATAGAATTCAACGATGCATTGATACAAGCTCACGCCGACATTCCCCAGCTGATGCCGCATTGTCATCTACCGGTGCAAAGTGGTTCCGACCGTATACTCGCAGCGATGAAACGCGGTTATACCGTTTTAGAATACAAAAGTATCATTCGTAAACTTAAAGTAGCTTGCCCTAATATCTCTATATCTTCTGATTTTATCGTTGGTTTTCCGGGAGAGGATAAAGGAGATTTTGAAAAAACTATGGAATTGATAGAATATGTAGGCTATGACCAATCGTACAGTTTTTTATATAGCGCACGCGCCGGCACACCTGCCGCATTGCTAGATGATCCGGTACCTACCGAAATTAAAAAAGCTCGTCTTAAAAGATTGCAAACGCGTATTGACGAAATGGCAACCGAGCTATCGCTGGCGATGGTAGGGAGTGAGCAAGACATTCTAGTGAACGGACATTCTAAAAAGAGCAACACGCAATTATGCGGTCGTACTGAAAATAATCGCGTGGTAAACTTTGACGGAGACAGCAAACTGATAGGTGGAATCCACCGAGTGAAAATAACTCGTGCGATGACCAACACACTGCGTGGGATATTGATAGAATAAAAAGCATTGGAACCACGCTTGATTAGGAGATTATAAAACCCTTTGGACACTCAACTAGGTAATTCGGAACTCATTGTTTTGGAGCCTGCCAACCTTTCACGAATCGCAAGCCTTTGCGGTCCTCTGAACGAGCACATCGAGCAACTAGAGCAGCACTTCGGAGTGTATATCAGCCACCGTGGTAATAAATTTTCGATTCGCGGTGAAGCGCGTTCTAGACAGGTAGCTGCCTATTTATTAAAAAAACTCTACGAGAAAGCCGACAAAGAATTAACCGTAAACGATATTCATATGAGTCTGCAACAAAGCGCTATAGCAGATGCCAAGCGTGGCATGGACGAAGAACAGATGGAGATTAAAACCAAACAAAAGAAAATCAAAGCACAAGGAAAAAACCAACGCTTGTATATGAAAAATATGCATTGCTACGATTTGAATTTAGTCTTCGGCCCAGCTGGCACTGGTAAAACCTACTTGGCTGTGGCTAAAGCGATTGAGATATTGGAATGTGGTGGAGTAGATAGATTAATACTGGTGAGGCCGGCGGTTGAAGCAGGAGAGAACCTAGGATTCCTGCCCGGTGATCTAACGCAAAAAATAGATCCTTACTTAAAGCCAGTCTACGATGCTCTGCACGAATTTATAGGCATTGATAGAGTCAGTCGTTTTATTGACAATGGTACGATAGAGATTGCACCACTCGCCTACATGCGTGGCCGCTCATTGGCTAATTCCTTTATCATTTTAGATGAGGCGCAGAACACGACGATTGAACAGATGAAAATGTTTTTAACGCGTATTAGCTTTGGTTCTAAAAGTATAATCGCCGGCGATATAACACAGGTAGATCTACCTAAATCACAGATTTCTGGTTTTGTGCATGCATTGCCGTTACTCAAAAATATACCGGGTATAGCGATCAATAGATTGGAAGCCGAAGATATAATCCGCCATCCATTGGTGCGCAAGATCATCGACGCATACGATGAGCAAGGGAGGCATCAATGAAACCTCAAGTGCATATACAATTTGCATCTCGTGCTTGCAAGCCGGACAATATTCCAGATTTAGAGAGTTTTTATCAATGGGCAGCAACAGTATTAGACAAATCTAGCGAAGTCGGGGTGCGCATCGTAGATAACTCAGAAAGCCGACAGCTTAATCAATATTTTCGGCAGCTAGATCGAGCGACCAATGTACTATCCTTTCCATTTACCACTGAGACCCCTGACCAACCGAATTATCTGGGAGATATAGTGATGGCTGCCCCAACCATCGTGCTAGAAGCGCAACAGCAGGATAAACCAGTGCTCTCTCATTGGGCACATTTATTTATACACGCACTGTTGCATTTGCAGGGCTACAGTCATAAAACTGAAGCGAGTGCTAGTGTAATGGAAGCGCAGGAAAGTAAAACCATGATAGCTTTGGGGTTCCCTGACCCGTGGTTATCTGAACGATATGCAATTGAAAATAGATAATCGCATGCGTTGGTCAAAGCCATATATTTCATTGCTTAAGAGTCTGCTGTTCAAGAAGTCTACAGATTTGCCAACCGCACTAGAACTTATAAAGCAGGCTGATGACAATCAGTTACTGAATGCCTATACACTACCTATGATCAAAGGCATCTTTAATGTTAGTAAGATGCATGTGCGAGAGGTCATGGTGCCGCGCTCGAAGATGATCTATATATCGTATAAATCTAAGTTGGAGGATATTGTTGATACAGTGATTAGTAGCGGACATTCCCGTTTTCCAATTATTGAGGATGATCTGGATGATATTAGAGGTATCTTGCTGGCCAAGGATTTATTGTCGGTATTGAAAGACCAACAAGACGATTTACACTTAGACGATTATATTAGACAACCAGCGCTTATACCGGACAGCAAACGCCTGAATATATTATTGACCGAATTTCGTAAGAATCGGAACCATATGGCTGTAGTAGTAGATGAATATGGTGGGGTGTGTGGCTTAGTCACTATTGAGGATGTACTGGAACAAATCGTCGGTGATATCAGCGACGAGCACGACATTCAGCACGAACACTATATTTATAATCACGGCGATCGCAATTATACAGTGCAAGCATCCACGCCGATAGATTATTTCAATCGCTATTTTACGGTGAAAATTCGTAGCAAAGAAATAACCATAGGTGGCACAGTGACCGAGCGTCTAGGACATATACCTGGTCAAGACGAGAGCATAGAGATAGAAGGCCTACTGCTTAGAGTAAGCAAAACAAATACGCGTCGCGTTGAGATGTTAGAGGTTAAAAAGATCAGTTAATTTTGCTCATACATACGATGTGATTTCTTCTTTAATCGCCAATCATCATTTTAGCTATATGCTTAATCTAGTTGCCGGTGGGGCAATGATTTTGGCTTTTGCCCCGTGGTCTTGGTATGCGATTGCCGTTTTGGCACTAGCCTGCGTATTGCATAACTGGCTGCAACACAATCCTAGAGTAGCATTTAAGTGCGGAGCGGCATTCGGCTTTAGTTATATGCTCGGAAGTAGCTACTGGATTTATTACAGCCTCCACGATTACGGTCAAGCGCCAGTATTTCTTGCAGTATTGGCAACGATAATATTTGCAGCTATTCTATCGTTATTTACCGCCTTGCTGGCAGCAGGGCTTGCTTGGCTTCGCCGCTATTATTCTAAAGGGTGGTTATATCTAATAATTTTTCCGGCAACATGGGTGTTGATGGAATGGAGCAAGATTACACTAGCGGTTGGATTTCCATGGAATTTATTGGGACAAGCCATTGTTGATACACCGTGGCGCGGCATTTTGCCAATTTTGGGAGTGCTAGGCGGTAGTGCCGTTATTGCGCTATGTGCGGCCAGCATCGTTTATTTTTTACAGCTACCAGCAACTACTAGAATACTATTCGGTGGTAGCGTTGGATTGCTTTTATCAGCCTCGACAGCATTGCAGCTGATAGAATGGACGAGTGCGACTCAGTATGCGTTAAAAGCATCAGTGATACAGGCTAATATTCCTCAACAACTGAAGTTTGACAAGCCTTATTTTGATAAGTTAATGAACCGTTATGTGGATATGAGCAGAGCGCATATAGACGACGATTTGATTGTCTGGCCAGAGACCGCTATCCCGCTCTATGCTGATATGCTAGACAGACAATTGGTCTCTTTACGAGAGCAGTTAAAAGACAAAGCTGTATTGTTGACCGGCATTTTCTACCGAGATAAAGTGCAGGGCAAGCGTTATAATAGCTTGATGAATGTCAACGACAATCATTTCTATCACAAACAACGATTAGTACCTTTTGGGGAGTATATCCCGATGCGGTCGGTATTTGAGATATTTTCAAAGTGGATTATAATTCCTATGTCAGATTTACATTCGATGGATATGCGTCCCAATTTGACGATAGGTGACCATAACGCAGGTGTCTCTATCTGCTACGAAGTTGCTTTTGGCAGTGATGTAGCTGATAGTTTACCCGCCGCTAATTTTCTTGTTAATGTTAGCAACGACTCGTGGTTTGGTGATTCTTTGGCACCGTATCAGATGCTACAAATGGCACGGGTACGCTCTGCCGAAAGCGAGCGGTACATGGTACGAGCAACCAATACTGGTATATCTGCGATCATCGATTATCGTGGACGCATTGTTGCACGCAGTGGATTATTTGAAATGGACTCTATTAGTCACAATATCGCTATTAGAGAAGAGAGCACACCCTATATGCAATGGCGCGACACACCAATAATGCTATGGGTTATCGTATCGTTGCTCGTAGCATGGTTCGCCGCACTGCCGGCAACTAAAAAAACTAAGGAACTATCAGAATGAAAACAGAATGCATTCCTGTCATACTAAGTGGAGGGGCGGGTACTCGCCTGTGGCCTTTATCTCGCCGATATTACCCCAAACAGTTTATTCCACTATTCAACGGTAAGGATCTATTCACCCAAACTTTAGAGCGAATAATGCCTTTGCAGCCGAAACATATCGTCGTGGTTTGCAACGAAGCACATCGTTTCATGGTGATGGATCGCTTGCGCTCTATGAAATTAGAGAACTGTACGATAATTGCCGAACCCGAATCGCGTAATACTGCACCGGCTATTGCGTTGGCGAGCTTTTGGATACAAAGACAATTTCAAAATACAGCTATGCTGATACTACCTTCGGATCATTATATGGAAGGCAATAAATTCGCTGGCTGTATTGACGACACATTAATCCGTGCTACGGAAAATTATTTTATAGCTTTCGGCATTAAAGCTATACGATCAGAGACCGGCTACGGCTATATAAAAATCAAACAGAGCGAGATATCGACAGACGAGCAGGAACTACAAACCAATGTGCGGCTTAAAGCAGTTGATAAATTTGTTGAGAAACCAGCTCAAGAAACTGCCGAAGAATATATTAAAACAGGGCTACACTATTGGAATAGCGGCATTTTTGTTTTTACTCCAAAACATTATTTAGCGGCACTAAGAGAGCATCAATCGCAGATCTACGATGCGTGCGAGAGGGCAGCAGCCGAGAGCGAGACCGGGATAATCGAAGGATATAATATTATCAACCCTGCAGCTCAATATTTTAAGCAAAGTCCAGATATATCTATAGATTATGCAATAATGGAGTGCGTTAAAAATATTTGTCTATGTCCTATAGACATTCATTGGTCTGACTTAGGTTCATGGCAGGCATTATCGGAGACTCAAAATAGCGATGCCAATGGCAATCGATTGAGCGGTGAAGGTAACATAGTCGTTCAAGATTGCAAAGATAATATAGTTTATGCAGATAATAAACTCGTCGTCTGCCTAGGAATTGATAACCATCTCGTCGCCGAAACCAAAGATGCGCTACTCATAGCCGATCGCTCGCGTGGCCAAGAAGTCAAACAAATAGTCGATACACTCAGAATGGAAGGCTATAGTGAAAGCGATTTACACACCAAAGTATATCGCCCATGGGGGTCTTATGAATCGATAGATATAGGAGAAAACTTCCAAGTCAAGCGGATTATTGTAAATCCAGGACAACAGCTATCACTGCAAAGCCATAAAAAGAGGGCTGAGCACTGGGTGGTTGTAAAAGGTTGTGCCGTAGTAACTCTGAACGCACAAATACTCAATTTACAAGTCAATCAATCGGTCTATATCCCTATAGGAGCAAAACATAGATTAGAGAATCAGGCAACCGAACCTCTGCATTTGATAGAAGTGCAGTGTGGTGAATACTTAGGCGAAGATGATATTGAGCGTTATGAAGATAACTACGGACGCGTCAATGAATGACATAGAAGACTACGATGCGCATAAATTAGAAGTAGAAGTCCAAAAATTCTGGGACGAAAATCACTACTTCAATGTTAAAGCAGATCCTCAACGAGAAAAATTCTATTGCTTAGCGATGTTCCCTTATCCGAGTGGTAGCTTGCACATGGGACATATTAGAAATTACACCATCGCCGATACAATTAGCCGCTATCAACGCATGCTTGGTAAAAATGTCTTGCAGCCTATGGGTTGGGATGCGTTTGGCTTACCCGCTGAAAATGCTGCCAGAAAAAACAAGACTTCGCCGGCTGATTGGACGCATAACAATATCATCCACATGCGAGCGCAGTTAAAGCGACTCGGTTTGGCGTATGACTGGAATAGGGAGTTGGCAACTTGTGACCCAAGTTATTACCGCTGGGAACAGTGGTTGTTTGGTAAGTTATTAGAAAAAGGCATCGCTTATCGTAAAGAAGGGTGGGTCAATTGGGATCCGATAGATCAAACAGTATTGGCAAACGAACAAGTCGTAGATGGCAAAGGATGGCGATCAGGTGCACCCATAGAGCGTAAAAAAATCTCTCAGTGGTATTTGAAAATTAGCGATTATGCTGAACAACTACTCACTGGTTTAGATGCGCTTGGTGATTGGCCTGAGCAAGTTAAGCAAATGCAGCGCAACTGGATCGGCCGTTCTCGTGGTATCAATATCCAATTCGATCTAGCTGATTATCGGGGTAGCTTAGATGTTTTCACCACTCGCCCGGACACTTTGATGGGAGTCAGTTATCTGGCAATCGCAGCAGAACATCCGATGGCATTGCAAGCAGCAAAACGCTCACCGATGCTCGCTGAATTGATAGAAAAATGCCATCGTAGACCGACTACTGAATCAACTGCTATGACTTATGACAAGATAGGAATAGATACTGGTTTGCGAGCAATACACCCGATTAGCGGAGAATCTTTGCCGGTCTGGTGTGCCAATTTTGTTTTGATTGAATACGGTAGCGGAGCTATTATGTCAGTGCCAGCACACGACCAGCGTGACTGGGAGTTTGCAAAAACTTATCAGTTACCTATACGCCAGGTCATTAAGCCGAGTAATGGTGATAGTGTTTGCTTAGCAGAGAAAGCTTTTACCGAACATGGTATTTTATGCAATTCTGGAAAGTACGACGGTATGCGTTACCAGCAGGCTTTTGATGCAATATTATTAGACTTAAAAGCAATAGGCAAAGGACGAGAAACGATACAATACCGGCTTAAGGATTGGGGAGTATCGCGACAAAGATATTGGGGAGTACCCATACCAGTTGTATACGAAAAGAACGAGTATCGTGCAGTCAACGACGATGATTTGCCAGTCATATTACCGTCGGCAACTGTAAGAGACAGTGCGTCATTAACTGAGACCGAAGGGTTTTTCAAAAATGACACGGCTTCAAACACGCAGCAATCTAACATAGATATATCACCATTATCGCAAAGAGCAGATTTTTATAGAGTGACCGACACCTGCCAGCGCGAGGTGGATACTTTTGATACTTTTGTTGAATCTAGCTGGTACTATGCACGGTTTACTTGTCCGCATAATGACACTGCGATGTTGGATGAAGAAACAGCTTACTGGATGCCAGTAGATCAATATGTGGGTGGCATAGAACATGCCATATTGCATTTGCTATACGCACGCTTTTTCTATCGTTTGATGCGAGACTTAGGGTTACTGGATAAGCTGCCTGATAATTTTAAGAATGAACCATTTAAGCGTTTATTGACACAAGGTATGGTATTAAAAGGGGGGATGAAAATGTCTAAATCAAAAGGCAATACCGTAGACCCGAATGATCTGATTGATAAATACGGCGCCGACACCGTACGTTTATTTATTATGTTCGCAGCACCACCTACAAAATCTTTGGAGTGGTCAGACTCTGGTGTTGAGGGTGCGCATAGATTTCTGAAACGTCTGTGGCGACAGATTAATGTCCATATACGAGCGCAACCTACTGAAAACATTGTGCCGAGAAATACCGAATTTTACAGCATGCAACATCTTATCCATAAGACCATTGCTAAAGTCAGCGATGATTACGACAGACGCCAATCTTTTAATACTGCGATTGCTGCAAATATGGAACTCAGCAATGCTCTGGATAAGTTTGATAGTCAATCTGCCGATGCATATCAATTAAAGCGAGAAGGCTACGAAGCGATCGTTAAAATGCTGTCGCCGATTGCGCCGCATATTATGCATCATTTATGGCAACATTTAGGGCACGACACACCTTTGATAGATTGTCCGTGGCCGCACTATCAGACCGAATTTTTACAAGCCGATAGGTGTGATGTCATCGTGCAAATCAACGGTAAGTTAAGAGCTAGATTGAATGTTGTGCGAGGTACTGATGAAGCAAGCATAAAGGAATTGGCCTTATCTGATAATAAAATTCGTAAATACATGAACGGCGTGACACCCAGCAAAGTTATCTATGTCAAAGATAAAATCATCAATTTTGTATGTCAGTGATATCAACCGTAGTTGGTGTTTTGCAACGATAGTATTACTATCTATTGTTACAACCATCGCTGGATGCGGTTATCGCCTAAGCGGCATTAGCGATGACGAACAATTGTTTTCTCCTTTGATGAAGACTATATCCATTGAAGGTATACCCAGATACGATGCATTTAACATACAGCTCAAGAATGATGCATCTTTATACCGTATCAGCGTGACGACCGCGGAATCTGCAACCACCAGAATCATCGTCAAAAACAAAGATATAAAGCAATATGCGATCATCATCGGCGATGATGCTAAGGTACGGGAATATTTATTAACTGCTAAGCTAGATTTTTCGGTCATTGTAGACGGCAATGAATATGCGGCGCAATCGATACAATCTGAGGCGACTTATACCTATTATCCGCAGCATGTGTCTATTAGCTTAAATGAAAAGAAACGGGCCTTAGCTTTTCTTAATAAAGATCTGAGTACAAAATTAATTAACCAACTGCGCTCATTGACTAACCGTATTTAGATTTTAGCATCATAGCTTTATAGAAGAACTTTTTAAGAAATTGTAAGTTGCCGATACACACGGTGGGCTCACTAAATACTGTTGCACTTGCTTATTTTTTAGTTGCTCAGGTATTTGATCCAGTGCCAATTTGTTTTCAGCTAGAGCTTCTTGTTTCCATTTAACGGCTGCAGACTGCCTTACTAGATAAGCAGTGGATGAAAGACAAGGATGCGCAGGGCGCGCGATGTTAAAATTATCGTCTGCATATATATGAGAATTCTTTTCGGTTGCTACACCCAGCTTAATAGCAGTGTATACATTTAATAGATTATAACTTGTCTCCATTTCTACTATCTTCGGCGAGCGATGATAAGATTGCCTAGTCGCTTTCATAGTCAAAAATCTAATAGTCTCTACGATGAGTAGAAAAATGGTTTTTATGGTGAGCTTTCGATACTGAAGTTGGTAGGTGTCTAGTATTCTTAGTATCTTTTTTGAATGATTCAATTGCAGCTGATCATCAAACCCATAGAATGCAATAGCGCGCTGCATGTTATTTTTATTTACTCTAGTGCAGCTTCTGATCAAACATCGCAATAGAACTAGCACAAACGAGTAAAAATTACCGCGCAAGTCCCAGCGGAAGTTACAGCAGAAAACATACATATCTAAAATTTCACGTATATATCGAACAGAGGGTTGATGCGCCAGCTGGAGGATATCCCACGATAGTTCGGAGGCGACTTTCAGTACGATAGGAAAAGTCGGCAGCAAAATAGCATCATCTTCTAATACGCACACTTCGGAATGGTTGTTCTTAATCATCAAATTATAAATTTTTATATGGCTCAATGTGACAGCTAATTGGCCTTTGGTCCTGCCGATTTTAGAATCAGCTCTGGCATAGTTACTTTCCAGTATCGTCTGATCAATCTCTAATGACTTGGCGAGCTGAGAACGATACGCCTTAGAATCTAAATGATGTTTATCAATCGCTTCAACAAATTGATATTGCAGCCCGAAAGAATGTAGCTTCTGAAACTGCCTTCTGATATGTATCTGACGCTCAGGCGTACGGCTCAAGCTAATGACATAAATAGGAATTTGCTCTTTCATCAATTATTCGCATAATATATATTATGTTAAATCATAAATCAATAGGTAATTTAGCACACGCACACCTAGAAATTTATGTTAAATCATAAATCGATAGGTAATTTAGCACACGCACACCTAGAAATTTATGTTAAGTCATAAATTGGTCGGTAATTTGGCATACGCACACTTCTAGAAATTTATGTTAAATCATAAATTAGTCGGTAATTCGGTAATTGGCATACGCAACCTAGAAATACCGTAGCCGTCCGATTGAATACTCGCCCTAAAGTGCCGCAGCTGCTACCTTCTATAACTACATACACGCACTACTTAGTTTAGATAGGATCCTGTTCTACTGAGTTCTAGGTATTTGGCATTATACAACATGCTAGGTACTTAAAAACTCTATAGGCAAAAACTCTATAGGTAAAAACCCTATAAGCAAAAACCTTATAAGCATAGAGGTAGAAATTTTTCATGGCGTGTTTTAGCGTGCTTATATTCGAGAAAATTATGCATACTTGCCTATTGGTCTATAATTAGCTTATGATAATCACGATATCGTAATATCTAAATAGATAATGACACTAATTCTCAGCCTCAGTTCTATAACTTTATACTTAGTGGTAGCGTATTTGCTCTGGAGCAATGCGCGCACTCAGCGAGGTTCACCAGATAAGATCACGCTCACTCTCTGGTTCATTGCAATACTCGGACATGGGAGTATGCTGGCATCCGAGATGATTACTCCGCAAGGTATTAAATTGTCGTTATTTAATGAGATTTCTTTATCAGCCTTACTCGTTTCAGCGATTCTGCTGATCGTTTGTTTACGCCAAGCAATTTCTATTATAGGTGCCATAATCCTACCTTTAACGGCTTTATGCGTTTTGTTAACGCCTATAGAGACTTCTGACAGCCTAGTCAGTAGTGATATTGTACCCGGCATAAAGTTGCATATCGTATCGTCGCTGTTGGCCTACAGCTTGTTTCTGGTTGCAAGTATTCAAGCATTGGCAATATATCGTCAAATTAAATACTTAAAGCTAAAATATAAATCTAAATATAATTTGATATCGACATTACCGACACTGGATGCAATGGAGACTTTTCTATTTGCACTATTAAAAATCGGAGTCGTATTATTAACGATAGGATTGATTAGCGGCTGGATTTATCACCACGACTTATTTGCTCAGCATCTAGTACACAAGACTGTGCTATCGTTTATGGCTTGGATCGTATTCGGTATCGTTATCATTGGTAAACAACTGTATGGATGGCGCACTAATACTGCGGTGAGTTTAGTACTCACCGCTACTGGACTGTTGGCATTAGGTTACCTAGGTAGCCAATTCGTTTTAGAAGTGGTACTAGACAGAATTTAAAACAATTTAAGATAAAGGTTTAAGCATCTTGGAAGACATCCCTATCTACATATTGCTTCTAATAATTTTTGTACTATTATTTTTATCAGCATTTTTTTCTGGTTCAGAGACTGCTCTCATGGCAGCCAACCGTTATCGGTTGATGCATCGTGCCAAAGAAGGCTCTAAAGATGCGCGCAAGGTATTGAAGCTACTCGAAAAGCCTGATCAGCTTATTGCATTGATTTTACTGGGAAATAATTTAGTCAATATTATAATAGCGCAGCTCGCAGCTTATATCGGCTATCTCGTCTACGGCGAAATAGGTATTGCTATTGCAGCATTTGTACTCACCTTTGTACTATTGATATTCGCTGAGATGACACCTAAAACGATCGCCGTATTACACCCAGATAGACTCGCAGCCATCGCTGGACGCATATATACGATCTTGCGCATAGTGCTTTACCCTTTTATTAGGTTCAGTAATCTAATTACCAATAACCTACTAAAATTACTCGGTATCAAGCAAAATATTAGTGCTGTGGAAGCACTCAGCCGTGAAGAACTACGCACCGCAGTGGTGACTGCAGGTAAACATATTCCGAGTGAATATCGCAATATGTTACTAGGTATACTAGATTTAGAGAAAAGAACGGTTATTGATATCATGGTGCCGCGTTCGGAGATCTATGCGATAAACATAGCTGACCCGATTGAACAAATAGAGAAAAATATATATAGCGCAATCTACACACGCATACCACTGTGCGACGGGACGATAGACAACATTATCGGCATTTTGCATACCCGTAACTTCTTATCGATAAATCACCAAGACATCACTGCCGATACACTAAAGAAAATGGCACGAGCCCCCTACTTTATCACTGAGCATACTTCGCTAAATGAAACTTTGATTGCTTTCAAAAAAAAGCGCCGGCGGGTTGCGCTAGTCACAAACGAATTTGGCGAAGTCCAAGGTCTGGCGACTATGGAAGATTTGTTAGAGGAAATTATCGGCGAGTTTACCAATGATCCTAAGACCTACGATACCATGATTGCGCAACGAGCAGATGGCAGTGTAATCGTCGACGGTGGTTGCTATGTGAGAGAATTGAATAAAACAATGGGTTGGAGCCTCAACGAGAGTGGTCCTAAAACTATCAACGGTTTGGTCTTGGAGTATTTAGAACTCATACCCGAATCAGCAACCTGTGTGTTGATAGACAAACACCCTTTTGAAGTGATTAAAACTCACAAAAACGCAGTGAAGATAGTAAAGATATTACCATCCATAGAAAAAGTATAATGAACAAAACAATCAAACGCTGCTACGATTTTCTAATATTCAAGCGGCCGGCCATAATATTGCTCGTACTATCTATCGTATTCATATCGCTTGCCAGTCAGCTAGGTGGCTTTAAGGTGGATGCATCGGCCGATTCTCTGGTGTTGGAGAACGACGAGGATCTCAAATACTATCGTTCTTTGATTGCTCGTTACGGTACCAGTAACTTCCTTGCAATTACTTATAAACCGTTAGCGCCTCGGCGATTATTTGATAAACAAACACTTGTCGAGATGCGCCGTCTAGCAGACGATATTACTGATATTCCAGGCATAAAAACGGTCTTATCGTTATTAGATGTACCCTTATTGCAAAGCCCAACACTCCGGCTCAGCGAACTGTCCGAACAGTATAGAACCGTAGAAAGCGAAGGTGTCGATTTAGAACTCGCAAAGCAAGAATTTAAAAATAGCCCGCTGTATAAAAACTTACTATTGAGCGCCGACGGTAGCACTGCTATGTTGCTTGCCTATCTGGAGGAGGATACGCGCTACAAAGCATTATTATCAGAGCGAGAACGACTGCGAGCACTGAAATATAGCGGTGACGATTATTCTCCTCAAGCGCTTGCTGCTGCCGAGCACGCGTTTAAGGAGTATCAGCCTACCTATACCGAAAGAGAAATTAATACAACGATGCAAGTTCGCCAAGCGATAGCGCGTTATCAGGAAGATAATCGGCTATTTCTAGGTGGCTTGCCGATGATAGTCACAGATATGATAGCTATGATAAAAAACGATATGCTCGTTTTCGGTAGTGCAATAATTTTATTTTTGATTATCCTACTGGGTATTATTTTTCGCAATATACGATCAATTGTCGTTGCGATGATGTGTGCACTAGTGTCGGCGATTGCAACCATGGGATTGTTAGCTTTAATAGATCAGCGAGTTAGTGTAATTTCAGCTAATTTTGCTTCACTCCTGATGATTATTACAATGTCTATGGTCATGCACTTGCTGGTGCGACTACGTGAATTACAAATCCAACAGCCGACTGCCGACATGCGAGAACTCGCCAAACAAACCGTGCATTTTATGTATACACCGTGCTTATACGCAGCATTGACCACTATTGTCGCCTTTATTTCATTGCTGGTCAGCGGTATACGTCCAGTTATAGACTTCGGTTATATTATGACTATCGGTATTGTTGTGTTATTCATTGTCGTGTTCACCCTATTCCCGAGTTTCGTATGTTTGACAAAGAAAAATGACATACATACCGAAAAAGACTTTACTTATAAAATAACCAATGCTTTTTCAAATTTAAGTCGTAAGCATTATCTGCCGATTATTGGGGTATCGGTACTGATAGCAATAGGGAGTGCTACAGGTATGAACCGTTTGGAAGTTGAAAATCGTTTTATAGATTATTTCGGCACGGATACTGAGATTTATAAAGGAATGTTGGAAATAGATCGCAAACTAGGCGGTACCACACCGTTTGATGTAGTGCTTAAAGCACCTAAGCGTGCGCATAATGCACCACCGTTAACGCAATCACCGGAAGATGATTTATTCTCCGATTACCTAGCTGACGAACAGAGCTTGCAGAACTATTGGATGAGTCCAGCAAAAATACAGGAAATCAAAAAAATACACAATTATTTTGATAATAAACCTGAAGTTGGAAAAGTGTTGTCGTTGGCAACTCTAGCGGAACTTGCTGAGATATTGAACGATGGTAAAGAACTCAACGATTTTGAGATTGCTTTTCTAGGTAGGCTACTGCCGAGTGACATTAAAAAAGTGCTGTATGAGCCTTACATCTCTGAAGATGGTAACGAGATTCGTATCAGTATGCGTGTCATTGACTCTGACAAAAACCTAAAGCGTAAGACATTGATTGAACAATCTAGGCAACAACTACTCAGTTGGGGGTACGACGAGGATCAATTTAGGCTTTCTGGCATGTTGGTGTTATATAACAATATGCTACAAAGCTTGTATCAGTCTCAAATTCTCACTCTGGGAATGGTAATAGCGGTAATATTTCTAATGTTTGTCATCTTATTTAAGTCGCTACCTCTTGCTACCATTGCAATTATTCCAAATGCTCTCTCGGCATCGTTCGTCTTGGGTTTGATGGGATGGTATGGGATACCACTGGACTTGATGACTATTATGCTTGCTGCAATTAGCATAGGTATATCGGTGGACAACACGATACACTATATTGTTCGATTCAAAAGAGAGTACCAGAAAGATCGCGATTACCAAGCAGTAATCAAACGTTGCCATAACAGCATCGGTCGCGCAATGTACTATACTTCAGTCACCATTATTGCCGGATTTTCTATTTTATCCTTATCCAATTTTAATCCGACGATTTATTTCGGTTTGCTTACCGGACTGGCTATGCTGGTCGCGTTATTGGGTGCGCTTATTTTATTGCCGTCACTACTATTAGCTTTCAAACCAATGAAAGAGTAAATGATTGTATGAAAAAAAAATTGCACAGAACTTATGCTCGCCTATCACCTACATTTTCCGTGCAGGCACAAGATCAATACAACCAGGACCGTGTCGTAAGTATTGCCGGCGAATCACCACTCACCCTAATCGTAGATGGCCATGAGGTGGTCACTTTAATGACCCTAGGCACCTACCCTGAAGAATTAGCGATAGGTTATTTGCGTAATCAACGGCTCGTTGAGCATATCGATCATATTGCATCGGTCGAAGTAGACTGGCAGCGAGAAGCAGTGATGGTTAAACTAAAAGATGCTTATACCATCAAGGATTGGCAGGAAAAACTTAAAAAACGGATCATTACCAGCGGCTGTGGGCAAGGTACTGTTTTCAGCTGCACATTGGATAAACTATACGATCAAAGACTAGCTGATGTACAGCTTAAACAATCGACGATTTATGCCTTGTTAAAAGAAATTACTTTGTATAACGAAATATATAGGGCAGCCGGTGCAGTGCATGGCTGTGCATTATGCAAAGACACTGAAATTTTAGCTTTCGTTGAAGATGTGGGTAGACATAACGCTGCCGATGCCATCGCTGGGATGATGTGCTTGGAAGAGATAGATGGTACAGATAAGATATTCTATACCACCGGCAGATTGACCTCTGAAATCGTTATGAAAACCGCACACATGAGTATTCCTATTTTGTTGTCTAGATCTGGTATTACACAAATGGGCTTGCAGCTTGCCAAAGACTTAAATGTAATGATGATAGCCAGAGCCAAAGGCAAAGCATTCTTGGTTTATCATAAGCACGAGCAGATAAACTACGACGCCTCCCCTACTCCGCCACCAGCAGGTCGGAGAACTTAAGCTAAATCGTTGGCCAGTGAGGCAGTGGTGTCAGCACCAATGTCGACTGCTGCAGTATAATTGGGATGTGCGACACAAAAATTAATGCCTGCACCCTCTTTAACAGCTGCAATCATTGCATCGCTCAACTCAAAGCGTAAAAAGTGAACTGCCGAAGTTTTATCAGCGGTTTCACGAGTCAAATCTTCATTAGCGATGGGATAGACTTTCTCCAAATCGTTTATTTGTAGATAAAGCTGGCGTTCTACGCCAATTAGTTTTTGTAGCCATACTGCTCGCTCCTTAGGATCTTTATACTCTATCATCATCGTTGCTTTCCAGTTGCTGCCGTCAGGGATTAGCGGATTATATGTGTCGAGCTCTTCGGCTATGCCATCCTCAGTGTATATCTTTTCTGCTCGTAACATCTCCTGTATTTGATAGAGTATGGTTTGACGGTCTTCAAAATATAGGCTGATATGTTTTCCCAAGTGTACAACGCGAGCTTTTTTATGCTGCATAATTTGTGAACGCATAGCAGAGCGTTTTTTATCGTACGCTTCAAGGGTATATAAATCAGAATGCTGTAGTTTTTTCATAGTTTGTTGTCTGTCCTCTATAGGTTGTATGCTTCTCGTAGTAAGCTGAAGGGGTGCTTTACGGTAATATCTTTAGCACAGTTTCCGGCAATATGGTGTCCGGCTAAAACGCAGTCACTGACTAAATAATCGGCATCCATCTTTTCTGCTTTCTTGGATATAGGTGTAGCAATTTTTATCGCTGCATTGCAGGTCTCCGAACGCACACCATAGACACCGTCATGCCCTGAGCAGCGCTCAATGACTTCTAATTGTGCTATAGGCATTAATTCGAGTAATTCTTTAGTTTTGGCTCCAATATTTTGTACGCGCTGATGGCAAGCTGCGTGATAGAGGACTTTGCCTAAGTTATTTTTGAAATCTGTATTGAGCGATTTTTGTCGATGTTTCATCATCAGGTATTCACAAGGATCAAAAACATGCGTTTGTATTTTTTTGATGGCTTCATCTTGCGGAAACATCAATGCCAGTTCTTTTCTAAACATCAAATTGCACGATGGCATGGGTGTGATTAAATCATAGCCGGCTTCGACATAAGGAAGTAAAAGCGGTATATTCTTTTGCTTTAGTTTGGTAACTTTCTCTAAATCGCCTATTTCCAACTTCGGCATGCCGCAACATACAGTGTCTTTAACTAGCGTGCATTCAATCTCGTTATGCTCGCAGATAGCTATCATATCAGCGATTAAATCAGGGTCGTTATAATTACCGTAGCAAGTAATGAATAACGCAACTTTATCGCTGGTCGATGATTTCTGCTCTTGTTTTGAATGGTTAAAACGTTTGCTTGCAGTACGGCTATGATAACGAGGCAAGCGAACATTCGCATCTACCGCTAGCACCGCCTCAAAGGACTTGCGCATCATTTTGCTAGATAGGCTCGCGTTGACAACCTGGTTCACTACCGGGATGGATGCCAACTTACCTATTGCATCGGTTGAACTGATTAGGCGATCCCGTCTTGGTGTCTGTCCTTTTTTGAGCTTAACAGCTTTCGCCCGTAACATTAGATGCGGGAAGTCTACCTCCCATTCGTGCGGCGGTACATAGGGACACTTGCTCATAAAGCACATATCACATATATAGCAATGATCTACGACCTTCGTATAATCTTTCTTGTCTACGCCGTCGACCTCCATCGTCGACGACTCGTCTATTAAATCAAATAAAGTCGGAAAAGCTCTGCATAGATTCACGCATCGGCGGCAACCATGGCATATATCAAAGACCCTCTCCATCTCTTTATTGAGCAGATCTTCGTCGTAATAACTACTTTCTGCCCACTGAACAGGATGACGAGTAGGTGCATCAAGCCCACCTTCAATACCATTAGCTACCTTTTTATTTGTCATTTTTGCTAGCTTGATTGTAAAAGTTGATAACCGAGCGATGACTCTCGGTTATCACTATGGGTTGATTAGCTATTTAGGGTATCTAAAGCTTTTTGAAAGCGATTTGCATGAGAGCGCTCAGCCTTGGCTAGGGTTTCAAACCAGTCTGCTATCTCGTCAAATCCCTCTTCTCGTGCTGTTTTAGCCATACCTGGATACATATCAGTATATTCGTGGGTTTCACCAGCAATAGCTGCTTTTAGATTAGCGCTAGTGTCGCCTATAGGTTCGCCGGTTGCCGGGTCACCACAAACCTCTAAATATTCCAGATGACCGTGTGCGTGACCAGTTTCTCCTTCAGCAGTCGAACGAAATACCGTAGATACATCGTTATAACCTTCAACATCTGCTTTAGCCGCAAAATACAAATAGCGTCTATTTGCTTGTGATTCACCAGAAAAAGCGGCTTTTAGATTTTCCTCTGTTTGGCTACCTTTTAAGTCCATGTTTCTATCCTCTCTATTAAGTTAGTTTAATACTGTAAGTAATATGCATATAATATAGCCCATTATTAGTATTGCAATGCGATTACAAATTAATTATTTATATCAATTTAAGCTATTTTATATGAAAAAGAACGACACACGCAGTAATCAGTTAAACTTTGAGGGTAGCCTCTCAAAACTTGAGGATATTATTCAGCAAATGGAAGACGGTGGACAACCCTTAGAAAAAATGATGATACAATTTGAAGAGGGTATGCAGCTTGTTGAACAATGCAGAAAGGCACTAGATAATGCAGAGTTGCGCGTAACTACGCTGATGAAAGATCAAGCTAAAGAAAAACTAAAAAGTATTGACGAAAACGATAACGCCAAAAACTAATTGCTCTGCAGAACAGTTTTTAGAACAATGCGCAGCCCGTGTTGTTCGTGAACTGGAACAAAGCATTGCCGCACACCATGATAAACCACTCACTGAGGTAATACGCTATGCCAGTTTTGATGGTGGTAAACGAGTGCGGCCAGGATTGATTTATGCAACTGCATCTGCTTTAGATATTGATTATGAGAAAGTTGATGCCATTGCCTGCGCAGTCGAACTAATACACTGCTATTCACTTGTGCACGATGATTTACCGGCTATGGACGATGATGCAATTCGTCGTGGTAAGCCGTCTTGCCATAAGGCTTTTGGCGAGGCCGAAGCAATACTAGGTGGTAATGCTATGCAGGTACTGGCCTTCGAGTATTTGGCAGCTACCAAGCAGCTTTCTGATATCCATAAACTCCGCGCGATATATCTACTAGCATCGGCTAGCGGATTAGCAGGCATGGCAAGTGGACAGATAATGGATACTCGAGATATGGATGGTAAAATAGATTTGGATTACTTGGAAAAAACCCATAGATTGAAAACTGGTAGTTTAATGGCGAGTTGCATCACCATACCTCTAGCGTGTAAAGATGATTGCTCGGCTTCGGTGCACCGTGCATTGACAGCATATGCCGAGGATATAGGCTTATGCTTTCAGATACAAGACGATATTTTAGATGTACTTGAACCCTGCGCAACTCCCACTGGTCGGCAAAACGAATTAAATTACATATCGGTTGTAGGTATTGAGAGGACCAGAGAACTACTGACAATGTATTGCGAACGATGCCTGCAACATTTAGAAAAACTCAGAGAAAAAGCAAAAGCATTGCGCGCCATCACTCATTATATAGCAACCAGAAGTAGCTGAATGCCTGTAGCTAAAACACCTTTACTCGACCAAATTTCATCCCCTGCTGATTTAAGAGCAATGCCGGTTTCGCAATTGCAACCGCTGTGCGGAGAATTAAGAACATTTTTAATAGATACCGTTACCGCTTACGGTGGCCACTTCGCTGCTGGCTTAGGCGTTATAGAACTGACCGTAGCATTACACTATACCTTTAATACACCCGATGATTTATTAGTTTGGGATGTAGGGCATCAATGCTATCCACATAAAATATTGTGCGGGCGTCGTAAACAAATCTCTCAAATCAGGACTCGTTCTGGTCCGGCGCCTTTTCCTAAACGCTCAGAAAGTCGCTACGATGCTTTTGGTGTTGGACATTCAAGCACTTCGATTAGTGCTGCCGTAGGCATGGCTATAGCGCAAAAGCTACTCAACAAGAAAAATAAAATAGTTGCGATTATCGGCGACGGTGGTATGACCGCCGGCATGGCTTACGAAGCGATGAATCATATTGGTTCAATAGGTTCGGATGTGCTGATTATTCTCAACGATAATGAGATGTCGATATCTGATAATGTCGGTGCCATTAGTAATTACTTAACAAAAATAATATCCAGTCCGCTTTATACGAATATAAAGCAAAGCGGTAAAAAATTACTCAAACCAATGCCGTCGGTACAAAAATTGGCTAAAAATACTAAAGAACATCTTAAAGGTATGATAGTGCCGGGCACTTTCTTTGAGGAGTTAGAAATTAGCTATTACGGTCCTGTTGACGGGCACAATGTTATACAGCTGGTAAAAACTCTGAAGAATATTAAGAAAAATAATGTTCCTCGCCTTCTGCATATCGTTACTCGCAAAGGCAAAGGTTATCAGCGTGCAGAACAAAAACCTACAAAATACCATGCAGTATCGCCTTTTAACCCAAGTGTCGGCTTACAAAAGAAGAGCCAATCGTCTGCGGTTAGCTATACTGATATATTCAGCCACTGGATTTGCGATATGGCAGCACAAGACACGCGACTGGTGGCGATTACACCGGCGATGCGCGAAGGTTCAGGTTTGGTAGAATTTCAAAAGCGCTTCCCCGACCGTTACTTTGATGTAGGTATTGCTGAACAGCACGCTCTCACGCTAGCTGCAGGCTTGGCTTGTGAAAACATGAAACCGGTGGTAGCAATTTATTCAACCTTTTTACAACGCGCTTACGATCAATTCATACACGATATTGCGATACAGAACTTAGCGGTGATGCTGGCTATAGATCGCGCCGGTGTAGTCGGTCCTGACGGACAGACACACGCCGGAAGTTTTGATTTGAGTTTTCTACGCTGTATCCCTAATGTCTTAATCATGACGCCTATCAACGAGCAGATGACTCGTGCTATGCTAACCACCGCCTATCAATACAACGGGCCGTCGGCGGTTCGCTATCCGCGCGGCAGTGGTCCTGGTGTTTTACCAGATAATAGCCTAGTACCCCTACCAATAGCGAAAGCGGAAGTTATTAAACGCGGTAAAGAGATTGCAATACTTGGTTTCGGTAGTCCGACAAATGCCGCTGTTGAAGTCGCTGATAAGTTGAATGCAACTGTCATTGATATGCGCTTTGTTAAGCCTCTAGACCAAGATCTACTGCTAGAAATAGCAAACTCACATACCTATATAGTTACTCTAGAAGACAATGCTCGTCTCGGCGGTGGTGGCAGTGCGGTACTAGAATGTCTTGCTCAAAATAATATTTCCAGGCGCGTGTTGACCTTAGGATTACCTGATTATTTTCAAGAACACGGTACGCGTACGGAACTGCTGGCAGAAGCAGCATTAGACGCTACCGGCATAGAGCAAGCGATAGAATCGTTTATCGCAAAGGCTTAGGTTAACTGCCGGAACTGTTTTCTTTGAATAAGGATTTCAAATAGGCTTTGAATTCCTGTCCGATTTCTTTGTTTTTCATTGCTAATGCTACATTGGCTTTCAGATAGCCTAATTTATTGCCGCAGTCGTAACGTGTTCCTTTGCAAACAACTGCATACAAAGGCTGGTGTTTCAGTTGTAAAGACATAGCGTCAGTCAACTGTATTTCTTGGTCTTTTCCTGAAGGTGTTTTTTTTAGATAATTGAAAATACTGGGTTTTAATATGTAACGACCTATTGCAGCTAAATTTTTCTCTCTATTTGTAGTCTTAGGCTTTTCAATAAAGCGGTTAACTTTCCAAACATCGTCTTCAACTTGTTCACCTTCTATAATTCCGTAGTTGCTGACTTGATCGCGAGCGACTTCCTCTACCATAATTAGATTACTTTCATATTTAGCATAATATTCGGTTAACTGCTTCATAGAATTATTATCACTATTAACAACTAAATCATCGGCTAGTATCACTGCAAACGGTTCCATTCCAATCGACGACATTGCGCATAGTATCGCTGACCCTAAGCCATTAGGCTGTTTTTGACGTATATTGATGCAGCTGATATTAGGTGGAATAATATCATGGACTTTTTCCAATAATTTATGTTTTCCTTTATTTAATAGTATTTGTTCAAGTTCTGGCACACTATCAAAATGATCCTCTATCGCGCGCTTATTTCTGCCATTTATAAAAATAAGACTGGTAATACCTGCTTTTACTGCATCCTCTGTCGCATACTGAATAAGTGGTTTATCTACTACGGTGAGCATTTCTTTTGGGTTTATCTTCGTAGCTGGTATAAAGCGAGTACCTAAGCCCGCTACCGGAAACACTGCTTTGCGTATTTTTCTTGCCATTGAAATTTTTGCGCTTGTTTAGTTAAAGAGGGGCAATATAATATCACAACTTATTTGCATTTTGCTCTAGGCTGTGTTATAAATAATAGTTTATATTGTCTATAGCCAGGCAATAAACTTAGATCTAAGATAAATAAATTTTTATGAGGAGCAAAAAAATGAAAAAACATGTAATTACAGCACTTGCTGCTGCTGCGGTCACTTTAGCCGGTTGTGGCATGCCACAAAATCAGATGATGATGATGGAAGAAATGAAATCTCAGTTAAACGAGATTCAATTTCAAGTCAATACTAATGCAGCGGCAGCAGACCGTGCTAAAGACATGGCCGAAGAAGCAATGATCAAAGCATCGACAGGAAAATCTATGCAAATGGAGATGATGCATAATAAAAAGATGATGAAGTAATTTCGTTGCTTTTTATCTAATGGAAAGGGGCTTTTTAGTCCCTTTTTCATTAGTATAATTAAAAGATATAATCTCTCTTCTCGCGTTGTGTTTTCAGTCGCTCTTGTCTATGCATGACCAATGGATATGAACCTAGGTTCACAGGTACTGGAAAACCGCGCGACTCTTTAGCAACACGGATAAATTTCTCCCAATCAACCGGTATTTCCTTATCTGCTAACAGACGGCTCAATTCTATAATAGCTGCACCCAAGTAACTGCCTAGTACCTGTGGATCATCTCCTTCGTGTGCTTCTAAGTAGGCTACACCCTCCTCAACTGCAACCTTAAACGGTAGATATTGAATGGTCACTGGCGTCTGACGCGGTGTCATATTAAACAATATCTCGATATCAGCAGGCCGCAAACGTATGCAACCGTGCGTTACTTTCATACCCACTCCTTCGGGGCGATTTGTTCCGTGTATGAAGTAGCCTGGTAAATTCAATTGCAATGCGTATTTCCCCAACGGGTTATCTGCGCCGGGTGGCACTGATCGTGGAAGAATTTCGCCAGCTAGCGCATGTTCTTCGCGCACGCTCTCGGGTGGATACCAAGTCGGTTCTACTATTTTATCTATAACTTCAGCATTTGCCTTCGGGGTGAGCCAATCACCACGCCCTATACTGATCGGATAGGTATAAACTGAGGTTTGAGTACTACCCTCAGGGTAGTAATATATTCTCATCTCGGCCAGATTTATGTAAATGCCACGATAGTCGGAACTTGGTAAGATAAATTGTCCGGGCAAAATAATCTCGCTGCCTTCTTTAGGCACCCAGGCATCTATATCGGGGTTGGCTATGATCATTTCATCGTAGCCGAGCGAGTATTGCTGACCGAGTGAAACAAAGGTATCGTCGGCTTGTGCTGTGACAATGCGCAACGAACCTACTATAATATGGTCTTGATTATAACTAAAATTCGCTGCCCAAACGCTGCCGACAAAACTACTAAGCAGCAAGATAATTTTTAATGGATAAACCATAATGAACATTATAAAAGAAATTGCCAGTGAATTTCCACATAATTATGTAGTACATCTAAATCATGCTGGTATAGGACCGTGGCCAATGCGCACCGTGCGGGCGATATACGATTTTGCCAAAGAAAATGCATGCTACGGTGCGATGCGGTCACCAAACTGGTCTAAACGGGCTAGCGAATTGCGTGGCGTGATTGCTGAACTGATAAACGCTGAAAATAAAGACGAAATTGCTTTACTCAAAAACACCTCAGAAGCCCTATCAACCATCGCTTATGGTATTGACTGGGTTAATACTGATAATATCGTTGTAGGTATGCAGGAGTTCCCGTCTAACAGAATAGTTTGGGAGTCTCTACACCATACTAAATCGGTAGAAATACGGGTTATAGACTTATATGCAGTTGATACACCTGAGCGCGCATTAATTGAAGCGACTGACAAGCATACCAAATTAATTGCAGTAAGTTCTATACAGTATGCCACCGGCTATCGTATGGATTTAGATACTCTAGGGCAATATTGTCATAATCATAATATCTTGTTTTGTGTAGATGCGATACAAAGCCTAGGGGCAGCGCCGCTCGATGTGCAGAGCAGCTGCATAGATTTTTTGGCCGCCGATGCCCATAAATGGTTACTGGCACCTGAAGGTATTGCTCTATTCTACTGCCGGAACTCGCATATATCTAAACTAAAATTAAATCAATATGGATGGCAAAGTTTAGAAGATTGTAATAATTACGATGCTCTTTATAACGAAGCTGATAAAATGAAATGGCAACTTAAAGCTGATGCCGGGCGGTTTGAATGTGGTAGTTTGAATCATTTAGGGATTTATGCGCTCCATGCCAGCTTGAGCTTATTGAATGAGGTTGGCATGCAAGAGGTATATAAGCGGGTTAGTCAAAATGCGACTTATATAGCCAATAATTTAGATAAAAACCGCTTTGCATTGTTGACGCCCAACAACGAAAATCAACGCGGCGGAATAATCAGCTGTATAGCATTAAACAGCGATAATAAGGATTTATTCGACTATATGATAGCGCAAAATATATTTTGCGCTTATCGTGGCGGCGGCATACGCTTGTCTCCGCATTTCTACAATACTATAAAAGATTTAGATAGTGCACTTGAGTTGCTACACAAATACAGCTAATTGTTATAGTATGCTTTACGCCACTCTAGCAAGCTACCTTCTAATAGCAAACGAGGATTTATATTTTGTTCGGCAAGCCGACAACGTTCTATCTGCCGCGGATGCAACCAATACAGTAAGTTTGATAAATTACTTCGGCTCACCGAAACTTCATTATCATTTGCTAACACTCCTTTAGCTTGTTGCATTATAGTGCGCTGCAAGTATTCCAATAGCCATTGTTGAATCTCCATACTGGATTTTTCATGCCAATGCTCAACGAACTCATGGGTCGGCAGACGCTTTGCTAACCATCGCTCTAATTCCTGATAAAACAAGGATTTATTTTCATTATCTATAATATTATTTAATACTCCTAAAGGACTATTATTAGAAATTGTTAATTTGTGTTGTGCTGCTTCCTCAGTAATAGACATCTGCTCGGCAAGCCAAGTCACTGCCTCGCTACCGGGTTCTTTCAAGTAAATGTGATGGCAGCGGCTGCGTATAGTCGGTGTTAGATTAGAAGGTTGCCTACAGGTCATCAAAACAACAGTCTCCGGTGGTGGTTCTTCCAGCGTTTTAAGTAAGCTATTTGCTGCCGCATAATTTAAGCTATCGGCTTCTTTTAATAATACTATCTTGTAGTATGGGTACTGTCGGCCAATGTGTAGAAAGTCTATCGCGCTGCGTACTTGTTGCACTTTAATTTGTTGCTGCTCGGCTTCAATTACCAAGCAATCAGGATGATTACCTGATAAGAATATGCGACAGCTATCACAATTCAAGCATGGTTTATCAATATTATCTTGCGCACACAATAAGCTACAACATAATCTGAGTGCAAAATCATTAACCCCACAACCGATACGACCATGTAATAATATTGCGTGCGGCACAGTTTTCAGGCGTAAATAATGTTGCCAATTTTGCCATGCTTCGCGCTGCCATGGGTAAAGGTTTTTTTCAATCATATTTAATTATGTCGTCCAACGAGTGGTTCTAGCTGTTCAATAATTGCCTGCGTTACTTGTGCAATACTTTGCTCAGCGTTAACTACCTTAATACGCGCAGAGTTATTCTTGGCACATTGCAAATAAGCCTGGCGTACTCGCGTGAAGAATGCCTCATTTTCTCTTTCAAACCTATCTAGTGTAGCAATATTTAGTCGCTGCCATATATATTTAGGATCCATATCTAATAAAATAGTCAAATCGGGCATTACCGATACTGCCATTCTATTCAGCTGTGCAATATAATCTAATTGAATGTCACACCCTCCGCCTTGATATGCGTAACTAGAATCCACATAGCGATCGCAAATTACCCAGCAACCTCTTTGCAACTTTGGCTTTATTTTTTGTACGATATGCTCAGTGCGAGCGGCATAGAATAATAGTAATTCGGTTATTTCAGATGTTGGATGCTCTGATTCGAGGAGCCATCGACGGATTTCTTCCCCCAATCGCGTACCACCGGGTTCTTGTGTAGTATAAGTATCTATCCCTTTACTATGCAAATAATCAGCTAGTTTGGCAATCTGTGTGCTTTTGCCAGTTCCTTCCACTCCTTCCAGTGTGATCAATTTGCCGTTCATCGCTTTAATTGATATTTTCTAACTGCCTTAAGATGATCCTCATAAGTCTCAGAAAAATGATGGCTACCATCTCCTTTAGCAACAAAATACAAATAATCACTCAATGTTGGGTTCATCACCGCAGTAATCGATGAAAGACTAGGCATCGCAATGGGTGTCGGCGGTAAGCCTTTATATATGTAGCTATTATACGGCTGCTTTTCTTTTAAGTCACGCGAACGAAGGTTACCGTCGAAGCGGTTTCCCAACCCATATATCACCGTAGGATCGGCCTGCAAAGGCATATTTTTAGTCAAGCGAGAGATAAAAACTCCTGCAACGAGTGGTCGTTCTGTTGCTATAGCAGCTTCTTTTTCTACGATAGAAGCGAGAATTAATGCTTCGTATGGTGATGTTAAAGGTATACGCAAGTCTCGAGCTTGCCAAGCTTCTGCTAAAGTAGCTTGCATCTTATCATAGCCTTGCTGCAATAGGTCGAGCGCATCGCTGCCTTTGATATAGTAATAAGTATCGGGGAAAATCAATCCTTCAGGGGATGGCTGTGATATGCCTAAGCGATCGCTGATATCACTGTAATCAGTGGTTGCAACATTAATCGAGGGAACGGCTTGCATAGCTTCTAAAATTTGCCGTAGTGTATAGCCTTCTATAATGCTAAACTTTCTTTGTAGCACTTGACCTGAGAACGCATTATCTAGAAATTGGCGGAATTTCATATTCGGCTTGAGTAAATATTCGCCGGCTTTTATTTGCCCAGCAGATGTTTGTGCCAGATATATGTATAGTGCGATATACCAATGCAGTGGTGCAATGCCTTGATATGGCTGCAGTATCTGCTCATTATGCATATTTTCTAGTATTTGTATTAAACTGTCGCCTTTTTGGATATAAAAGCTACGATCTTCGCTTATATCTATAGATTTTTGGTATATTTGTTGCCTAAAATCAAAAAGTAAAGTAAAAGCTACAACGATAGCAAAAACGATCACAATAATTATAATGCTTCTTAGCTTCATAGTGCAATGCCAACTTCAGAAAAAGCAAATGACCGCAACAAGCGATGCACTACTGCGACATCATAACTATTTGCTTCTATGCTACGCACTGGCCATACACGTATTAATGCATTGCAAAAGAATAATCCATCCGCCTCTAATATGGCTTGTCGATCTATAGTCTGTTGCTTGACAGCGATGTTGTGTCGTTGGCATTGTTCTAGAATCCATTCTCGCATCACACCTTGGATTCCGCAGTTATCTAATTTTGGTGTTTTTAACACATTATCACTGATGATGAATAAATTGCTCATGGTGCCTTCTATCGCATTGTTGTAGTAGTCAAACATAATACCCTCGTGATATTCGTCTTGCCATTCCATACGCGCAAGTACTTGTTCTAAGCGGCATAAATGCTTAATTTTAGATAAAGTCGGGTTGTATCCGAGCCGCTGCTTACAAAAACACACATCTACTCCGTTGCGATAGAGTTGCTCAGAGAATGTTTGCCGGTGTTGAAGGAGTGCAATGCGCGAAGGTTTTGCTGACGGTTGTGTTTTATAGCCTGATGCACCAACGCCGCGAGTAATGATGATTTTTATAACGCCATTAGACTGTGCATTGCGGGATAATGTAAATACTTCTTTTTCTAATTCATCTAGATTATTAAAAACAATTCCTAACTGCTTGCAACCATAGATTAATCTATCGGTATGTTTTTTCCATAGACAAGGCTTGCCGTCGGCAACTGCTATTGTTTCAAAGACCCCGTCACCATAAGCCAAACCTCTATCAGCAATAGATACATAATCAGTTACCTGACCATTGACTAAAGCTGTGGCTATATCTGACAAGATTGTGATTAAATCCTGCGAAATGCAAGCGATGCATTGGTTCCACCGAATCCAAAAGAATTGGATAGTATACAGTTTACTTTGGCTTTGCGTGATTGCCCAGGAACATAATCCAGGTCACATTCCGGATCAGGAGTCTCTATATTGATAGTAGGCGGTAGTATTTGATCTCTCAAAGTTAGCACTGAGAATACTGCTTCAACCCCACCGGCTGCCCCCAACAGGTGGCCGATCATTGATTTTACTGAACTAATCGAAAGTTTATATGCATGCGACTTAAATACTATTTTGACAGCATCGCTCTCTATTTTGTCTCCTAAAGGCGTGGATGTGCCGTGTGCATTGAGATAATCAACCTCATCAGGGTTAATCTCGGCATCGTTCAGCACATCGGTCATACAGCGCACTGCTCCCTCACCTTGCGGTGATGGCTGGGTAATATGATACGCATCACTCGATGTACCGTAGCCGGATAGTTCACAATAGATATGCGCGCCACGTTTCATCGCATGCTCGTATTCCTCCAACACCAGAA
This sequence comes from Chromatiales bacterium, assembly GCA_014323925.1. NCBI lineage: Bacteria > Pseudomonadati > Pseudomonadota > Gammaproteobacteria > Chromatiales > Chromatiales bacterium. Next base: position 47,233 of record JACONC010000004.1, read on the forward strand.
CTCCAGCACCGTCGCCTAAGACGAAGCCGTCGCGGTGTAAATCCCACGGCCGACTTGCCTTTTGCGGGTCATCGTTATGTGAGGCACTGAGCGCACGGGCCGCAGCAAAACCGCCAATGCCTAAAGCAGTGCTTGCTTTTTCACTACCTCCAGCAATCATCACATCGGCACCACCGGTGGCGATAATGCGCGCCGCTTCACCGATATTGTGTGTGCCGGTTGCACAAGCTGATACGATAGAATAATTAACACCCTTAAAACCATACTTTATAGATAAGTTGCCAGATACCATATTAATAATGCTACCAGGGATAAAAAAGGGAGATAATTTAGCACTGCCTTTGCTGTTCAAGACATTGTGTTGCTTTTCAATCAACGGTAGTCCACCGATTCCAGAGCCGACCATAACTCCGATACGATGGGCATTGCTATCGTCGGCAACGATACCTGAATCTGCAATTGCTTGACTACCAGCAGCCATACCGTAGTGGATAAACTCGTCGCATCGCCGCTGTTCCTTAGCAGATAGATAATCATCAACATTAAATCCCTGCACTAACCCGGCTATGCGTACCGAAAGATCGCTATTTTCTAGTTCGGCAACACGAGAAATACCACTTTGCCCGGCTAGAATGGCGCGCCAAGCACTATCAATATCGGCTCCCAACGGGCAAACAATGCCCAATCCAGTGATTACAGTTCTTCTACCTTTCAAATTACCAATCCGATAATCTAGATCAAGAATTACTTTTGATATAATCTATCGCTTGTTTAACCGTTGTGATTTTCTCAGCTTCTTCGTCGGGTATCGCACACTCAAATTCTTCCTCAAGTGCCATAACCAACTCTACGGTATCCAATGAATCCGCATTCAAATCATTGACGAATGATGCATCGTCGGTTACTTTGTCTTCGGATACACTGAGCTGCTCCGCTACGATTTTGCGAACTCTAGCGTCTATATCTTCCATTATTATCTCCTGTTCTGTTTATAAAATAAATAGTCACGGCATATACATGCCACCGTTAATATGAATCGTTTCTCCAGTAATGTAGCCGGCATCTTCGGAAATTAAAAATCGAGTTAAAAACCCAACCTCATCAGCCACTCCAAAACGACGCAGTGGGATATTTTGTAATAATGCCTGGCGTTGTTCTGCGGAGAGTGATGCGGTCATATCAGTATCAATAAAACCGGGAGCAATATTATTTACCGTGATATTACGCGCAGCTAATTCCTTAGCTAAACTCTTTGTCAAGCCCAGCATTCCCGATTTAGCTGCAGCATAATTTGATTGTCCGGCATTGCCGATAGATGCGATAACCGATGTGATATTAATAATTCTGCCCCATCTATTCTTAATCATTTTTTTGATAAACATCTTAGTCACTCGATAGACAGATGTTAGATTAGTATTAATGACTTCTTGCCAGTCATCATAACTCATTCTGAGTAACAGATTATCACGGGTGATGCCAGCATTATTGATAATAATATCTGGCATTTTATTTTGCTGCTTAAGATATTCAGCGACCTGTGCTATGGAGTCTTCCTTATCTACTCGCATAACCAGCCCTGACCCTTTAGCATTTGCGGTTTTGATGATTGCCGATATTGCTTTGGCACCTGCATCAGTCGTTGCGGTACCGTAAATCTCTAGCGTATCATTCATCAAGGTTTTCAAAATAGCAGCACCTATGCCTCGCGAGGCACCGGTAACCAAGGCGATTTTAGGAGTTTCAGTCATGCTGTAAGTTTTTCTAGTACATAGCCTAAGCTTTTAGGATCGTTCACTCTGTAGGTTATAAAGCTCTTATCTATACGTTTGATTAACGACGATAAAACTCCTCCCGGTCCTATTTCAACAAAATTCTCGATACCACTTGCTGAGATTTTTTGTATGATATCCACCCATTTTACTGGTTTGTATAGCTGCTTGATCAAAGCATTCGCTATATGCGCAGGATCTTTATAAGACTGAGCATCATAATTATGTATAACTTTTACTTTAGGCACGCTAATTTTAATCTTTTTTATTTGTTCGGCAAATTTTTCAGCAGCAGCTTTCATCAACGAGCAATGCGAGGGTACTGTAACGGCTAATAGCACACATTTACTTGCCCCTTCGACTTTAGCAATTTCCATTACTTGCTTTACCTTATCAGTGTTCCCAGCAATAACGGTTTGTAGCGGTGTATTAAAGTTTACTGCTTCTACAATGCCGCCTTGGGTGCAGCTTTTTTTGCATAGCTCGATAACTCGGTCTTTATCAAGGCCAATGATTGCCGCCATTACACCTTCGCCGCCAGCCATTGAACTCTGCATAAGTTCGGCACGCTTTGCGACTAAGCGAAGTGCTGCTTCAAAAGTCAACGCACCGCTACAAGCCAAAGCGCTATATTCACCTAAACTATGACCGGCCATCACAGCGGGTACATGATTCGTAGAATTTTTCCAAATTCGCCATATTGCAACACTAGCTGTCAATATAATTGGTTGGGTGTTAGTCGTCTGGGCTAACTCTTCGGCAGTCCCTTTTCTGACTAATTTATAGAGGTCGCGAGATAGCATCTCGGATGCTTCTTCAAAGGTACTCCGTACTTCTTTGTATTTATGATTTAATGCCTCGAGCATATTAACACTTTGCGAACCTTGTCCCGGAAAGACAAAAGCAGTTTCAATAATCATATTAACCCTTACATTAACCCTTATAGTATTTTTGTATAAGTCTACCCAAATACGATTTTCTATATATAATATGCATTTTATATTAAGATAACGAAGCAACCAACCAGTGTATATAACATTAAAATTTTATGCCTAAAGAGCAAATTTTTGAGATCGAAGGTGTCGTCACTGATGTGCTACCTAATACAGTGTTTAGGGTCAAGCTTGACAATGGCCATACCGTCACTGCTCATATATCCGGCCGCATGCGAAAACATTATATTCGTATACTAGCCGGTGATAAGGTAACAGTTGAAATGACACCTTATGATTTGACGCGCGGTAGAATTATATATAGAGAGAAGTAATACTGTCAACATTCTATTTTTTTCTTATTTAAATCTGTTACGCTAAATAGTATATCGTTTCCTTTTAGCGTATACGACAATTTACCACCTTTTTTCAATTTACCGAATAATATCTCGTCTAAGATGGGTTTTTTGAGCTTGTCTTCTATTAACCTGTGTATCGGGCGTGCCCCCATGGTTTCGCTATAGCCGTTATCGGCAAGCCAGTTGCGTACTTGCTTATCAATATTCAAGACGATATTGCGGTTCTCTATTTGTGCTTGGAATTGGGTCAATGCTTTGTCAACAACCGACAATACTACTTTTTTATCTAAAGAATTAAAGCGCACGATCGCACTCAAGCGGTTGCGAAACTCTGGCGTGAATATTCTATTAATAGTTTCTAAGCCATCCAGTTTTCTATCACGCTCGGTAAAACCCATGTTGCCTTGCATAATTTCATCGGCACCAGCATTGGTAGTCATAATTATTATCGTATTCCTAAAATCAATTTTACGTCCGTTGGTATCGGTTAGCATACCGTAATCCATAACCTGCAACAGTAGAGCCAAAACATCGATGTGCGCTTTTTCTATTTCGTCGAGCAGCACCACTGCTTGAGGATTCTTGAGTACCGCATCGCTGAGTAAACCACCCCTATCGTAGCCGACATAGCCGGGAGGCGCACCTATTAGTCTGGACACTGTATGTCGCTCCATATATTCAGACATATCAAAGCGTAACAATTCCTTGTTAAAGTTAAGTGCTAGCTGTCTGGTGAGTTCTGTTTTCCCTACGCCAGTAGGACCAGCAAATAAAAAAGCACCGATAGGTTTATCATTCTCTTTCATGCCGATACGCGATAATTTCACTGCAGTCACTACCTGAGCTATCGCTTCGTCTTGCCCAAAGATAACCATTTTTAGATTGCGTTCTAAGTTTTGTAGCCCTTGCATGTCGTTGGACGATAGATTCTCCGTCGGAATACGAGCTATTTGGGCAATAATATTCTCTATATCTTTAGAGCGTACCAGCTTGGGTTTATCTGATACTGTTGCTATCTTTGCACGGGCACCAGCTTCATCAACTATATCAATCGCTTTGTCAGGCAGACGTCTTTCGTGTATATAACGTGATGCCAATTTGCTAGCGGTATGCAAACTTTGCTTGGAATAACGTACCTTATGAAAGTCTTCAAAACCTTGTTTTAAGCCCAGTAATATCTTATAGGTCTCTTTGGCCGACGGTTCATTTATATCTATTTTCTGAAAACGCCGCGCCAGCGCATGATCTTTTTCAAATATATTGCGGTATTCTTGATAAGTCGTAGAGCCTATGCATTTGAAATGATTTGCCAGCAACTGCGGCTTGATTAAATTAGATGCATCTAGTGCGCTTCCGGAAGCCGAGCCAGTGCCGATTAAGGTATGGATTTCATCAATGAATAATATTGAGTGTTTTTCTTTACCCAGTTGTTTGAATACTGTTTTCAATCGTTTCTCAAAATCGCCACGATATTTAGTGCCAGCAATCAGATTGCCCAAGTCTAAAGAATATACCACTGCATCGTGTAACACCTCGGGCACTTTTTTGGCAACTATTCTGGCTGCAAAACCTTCGGCTAAAGCGGTCTTGCCTACGCCTGCTTCGCCTACATAAAGTGGATTATTTTTAGACTTACGACATAAAATTTGTATGGTTCTTTCGATCTCCGTCTCGCGACCAATTAATGGATCTACATTGCCTTGTTTTACTTTTTGGTTTAAGTCAATGGTATAATCTTCAAATGTAGCACCCTTCTGAGGTGCTTCACTGTCGTCGTTAACATTTTCAAAATTAGGAATACCGTCCTTAGAAATATTATGTGATATATAATTGATCACATCTAACCTTTCAATATTGTATTGCGATAAAAAATAAACCGATTGAGATTCTTGTTCGCTAAATATAGCAACCAGTATATTTCGACCTTTAATTTTTTCTTCGGCGGAGATCGCTTGATTGTGAAAAATAGCTCGCTGCAAAGTACGCTGAAAGCTTAATGTCGGTTGCGTGTCGTGTTCTTTATTGTCATACTTAGGTGTGGTTTTTTTTATATACCGTAGCAACCTTTCCGACAGCTCTTCCAAGTCGGCACCGCAAGCCGACAATACTTCAGCAGCATCAGAGTTGTCTACCAAACCCCAGAGCAAGTGCTCGGTCGTTACATATTCGTGCTGATGAGAACGAGCAAAATTGAATATATTAGCTAAAGTTTCTTCCAGTTCCTTATCAAACATCGTCCTTCTCCATAATACATAATAAAGGATGTTTATGCTCTCGCGAATATCTATTCACTGTCTCTACTTTGGTTTCGGCAATTTCCTTTGTAAAGACGCCACAAATCCCTTTGCCGCAAGTATGAATACGTAACATCAGATGTGTTGCTTGAGAAGAATTCATACTAAAAAAATTAATCAATATATAAACTACAAATTCCATCGGCGTAAAATCATCATTGAGCAATATTACTTTATAAAGAGAAGGTTGCTTAACTTTAGGTTTTCGCTTCGTAACAGTATCGGCGGTTTTTTCGATCATCGAATTACCTGAACTATCTAACGGATTTTTAGTGTAACCCATCTCTATTCCTACTATTGCCTAAGTCTGATTATCTGCATTTCACTCAGATGATAGTATATTATACTCATCAGAACAGCAGTCGTAGCTAACAATTTTAATATAAATTTTTATCGAAACATCGTCAGCCATTGTTTTAGCTATCTGTATAATTCTATTGTTTAGTTCACCACTCTTATTATGCTGCAATGAATTCAGAATTATCGTTAAATACTGTAAACGAAACTCCTAGTTCCGCAAAAATAATAATCGGCTTATCAGGAGGAGTTGATTCTGCAGTCAGTGCTTTATTTCTACAGCAGCAAGGTTGGGATGTAGAAGCACTCTTCATGAAAAACTGGGATGAGGATGATGACGAACATTGTGCTGCTGCAGAAGATTTAGCCCAAGCGCAACATATTGCCGAACTACTCAGTATACCTTTGCATACCATTAATTTCTCTCCCGAATACTGGGAATCGGTATTCACTTATTTTCTAAAAGAATACCGCGCCGGTCACACCCCGAACCCAGATATAATCTGCAATAAAGAAATTAAATTTAAAGCGTTTATAACGCACGCACGCACCTTAGGCGCTAGCCGCATTGCAACTGGACACTATGCTGACATACAATACGAAGCAGATAGTTATCGCTTGTTGCAAGCCGCCGACCACGATAAAGACCAGACTTACTTCCTTTATGCGCTCAATCAAAAACAATTGTCATCGTCGTTATTTCCACTTGCTAATATACATAAGTCTGAAGTACGCAAAATTGCGAAACAACATAACTTTCCCTGCCACGATAGAAAAGATAGCACGGGTATATGCTTCATAGGTGAGCGCAACTTCAGACAATTCTTAGAAAGCTATATTCCTGCCAAAGATGGCGATATTTTAGATTTAGAAGGCAAGTTAGTCGGGCATCATAAAGGTTGTTGGCATACCACCATAGGGCAACGACACGGTTTAGGGATTGGTGGCATTAGAGGAAGGAATGATGGTGCTTGGTATGTAGTCGCTAAAGATGCCAGCAAAAATACGCTAACCGTTGTACAAGATAAAAACCATCCACTTCTGTTCCAATCCGAAGTTCATATCAGTCAAGTAAATTGGATAAACAAAGCGGCACAAGATGGTGCGCATTTAGGATGCCGAATCCGACACCGGCAAACTATGCAAAAGTGCCGCATACATTACGGTGGCGACAAATCTTCTCTCACTATATATTTCGACCAACCACAACGCGCAGTAGCAGCTGGTCAATCGGCGGTGCTTTATCGCAACCGTGAATGCCTAGGCGGAGGCGTTATTGATACGCCTAGAAATTATTGAGTGCAAAGTTTATCAAATCAGCCGAATCTAAATATACCTGTTTATGAGATAGATGTTTCCTTCCATCTTATCATTAGCTAGTATAGTTTCAGTGTCTTATTTCTCAAGGCATAAATCCTTTGGGTAATTTTGGGGTTTTCGCTGATTTACCCAACTTCTTAGCTGCCTGCTGCATCTGTTTATGTTGTTTTAGTACACGGTTGATATCTTGTATCGTCGTCCCTGATCCGGCGGAGATACGCTTTTTACGCGAACCATTGAGCTGTTCGGGATGGGTACGCTCAAATAAGGTCATCGAATCAATGACCGCAACACTTGCTTTCAGTTGAGTTTCTTGGGTTGCCGACTTAAGCATCGCATTATTTTTAAGTGTTGCCGGTAATTTGTCGATCAGCGATGCAACACCACCCATACTTTGTATTTGGCTAATTTGTTTTTTCACATCGTTTAAGTCGAATTTTGCTCTTTTGATTTTAGCAGAAAGTTTTTTTATGTCTTTGTTATCAGTTTTTTGCTCGATATCTTTTAACAGGCTTTCTATTTCTCCTAAGCCAAGGATGCGTGCTGCGATGCGTTGCGGTTCAAAAAGTTCTAATTGCTCGAGCTTTTCCCCGGTGCCTATCAATTTAATAGGTTTGCCAGTGACAACTCTAGCAGATAGTGCTGCACCACCGCGACTGTCGCCATCAGCTTTAGCCAATACGATGCCAGTCAATGGTACGCTTTCGGCAAATGTTTTGGCCGAATTGACCGCATCCTGCCCACTCATGCTATCCACTGCGAGTAGCACTTCGTTAGTCGGTACAGCACGGTGGATA